>JBFILE010000041.1:0-16834 GCA_041599855.1 Thermoplasmatota archaeon | reverse complement strand
CAGTTCCCGTGCCACGTGACGGTCCTCGCGCCGGGGCGGGAGGAGGAAGACGTGCGACTTCCCGAACACGTCCTCGAAGTGGAGGCACGTGAGGGCATTCACCTCGTCGTTCGGGGTGAGGGCAAGGAGGTGACCGACGTCTTCCAGGTCGAGTTCATCGCGGGCATACTCCGCGAGCACGCTGTCCGGGTACGTGTCGAAACCCTCGTCCCGCGCGTCCTGGATGTTCTCCCGGTTCTGGTCCGCCATGACGACGCGGTGGCCGGCGTCCCGGATGGCGCCCGCGAGGGTGCGTGCCCACGGATGGGCGCCCACGATGAGGGTGCCCTGGGGATCCCTGCGGGCGATGCCGAGGGCGGTGGCCACCGGTTTCGCACCCAGCCCGTAGATGGTGACGGTGCCGATGATGACGAGGAACATCAGGGGCGCGAGGGCTTCCGCCCCCGGGTAGCCGGCATCGGCGAGGCGGAGGCCGAAGAAGGATGCGACGGCGGCGGCGACGATGCCGCGGGGCGCGAGCCACATGAGGAAGAGGCGTTCCCGCCACGACATGCTGGAACCGTTCGTGCAGGCGAGGATGGTCGCCGGCCGCACGACGAGCATGAGGAACGCGAGGAAGGCGACGGACCCGACGGTCACGTACGCGAGGTCGCCGGGGCTGAGCCGCGCGGCAAGGAGGATGAACAGGCTCGCAATGAGGAGCACCCGCAGGTTCTCCTTGAACTCGACGATGTGGGTGACGTTCACCATGCGTTGGTTCGCAAGGACCACGCCCGCAAGAGTGACGGCGAGGAGACCGCTCTCCTCCTGCATGACGTTCGACGCCGCGAATGCGGCGACCACGAGCATGAGGGTGAGGGGACTCTGGAGGTGCTCCGGGATCATGCGCCGCTTCAGGAGGACCACGAGGAGGCCCGCCATGAGGAGGCCCACGAGGCTGCCGATGAGGACGGCGCGGATGACGCCCTGCGCGACGATGGACGCCGCTTCCCCGGTGCTTCCGGCAAGGAGCGCCTCGAAGACCAGGACGGCGAGGATCGCGCCGATGGGATCGTTCAGGATGCCTTCCCACTTCAGGACGCTCCCGGTGGCAGGGGAGGGGCGCACGTGGCGGAGGAGCGGCATGATGACGGTGGGGCCCGTGACGACGAGGATGGCGCCGAGGAGGATGGAGAGTCCCCAGTCGAGGCCGGCGAGGTACCGCGCGCCGAGCGCAGTCAGGACCCATGTGACGACGACGCCGCGGGACACGAGGCGCCGCACGACGGCCCCGTGTTCACTCACTTCCTTGATCTTGAGGGTGAGGCCGCCTTCGAAGAGGATGATGCCGACGGAGATCGACACGATGGGAAGGAGGAGGTCGCCGAGGAGGGCATCCGGGTCGAGGAAGCCCGTCACGGGGCCGGCCACGATGCCGGCGATGAGGAGGAGCAGGATGGAGGGCAGGTGGATGCGCCACGCAATCCACTGGGCGCCCACCCCGAGGACGATGACGGCAGCAAGTCCGATGAGGGGGCCTTCGGAAATGGGAACCGCTCCTTGCAGCCGGCGATGAAGGGAACGGCTATCAGGTTATCGGGTCGTTTCGACCAGGAATCGGGAAACCGGCGCCGCGGGCGACGACGGATCGCACCGCGGGACGTGGCCGGGAGCGTGGCGTCACGCAGCCGGGAGGGCGGCGTCCAGCAGCCTGGTGCGTCGCCGCAGGCAGCCGGGAGCGACGACGACGACGACGACGGATGTCCGGCCATTCCATCCCCCTCAACTGCCGATCTGGATGGGGCTCGCGAGGCGCTTCACGAGGGCGATGGCGGAGTACGGCGCAAGGAGGCTGGATGCCGGATTGTCCGGACTCGGCGCATTCTCGACGCGGATCGTGAACCGGCCGAAGTCCCCTTCCGCCTCGATCTCGTGGGTGTTCCTCGTGAGGTGCGGATCGCAGCGCACGCGCACCCGCGTCGCGTCGAGGCCGACTCCCGCGAGGCTGAGGGCAGCGGCCACATTCACGTTCTTGGGGAACCGACGGACAGCCTCGCGGGCGGGGCCCTCGAACAGGGTGAACGCGTCATGGATCTCCTCATCGCCGAGGCCGAGGCCGTCCGGCGGTTTCGACGTGGTGAGCGTCACGGTGCGGAGGCCGCCCTCCCGCGCCGCCTTCAGGGCATCGAGGCCCCCGATGGCGCCGCTGGGCACCAGGACGCGGCACGCATGGTCTCGGGCCAGGGATTCCACATGGGCGCGGAAATCATCGTCCGCGAAGGCCCCCACACTCATCATGAGGAGATCGCGGCCGCAAGCGAGCACAGGCTCCGCGATGGCACGGAGGGCGCCTTGGCTTGCGGCTTCCACGACAAGGTCCACGTGATCCAGCCCTTCCTCCAGGGTCGCGATGGCGCGGCATTTCGGCGTGGCCTTCGCGAGGGTGTCGGCCCTGCCGGGGACGGGGTCGAGGAGGAGGATGGCCGACACGTCGTCGAAGTCCCGGAGTCCGTGGACGAGGGCGGTGCCGATGGCGCCGCACCCGACAAGGAGGAGCCGCATGGCGGCGCGATTGCGCGGGGCGGGATGAACCTTTTGCGGGGGTTCGGCCGCGAAGGGAGAACAGACCGGCGGCGATGGCGCCCGCCGAAACCTTCACGACCCGCGCCGGGGGTGCGCGGCCCCATGGATGCGGCGGACCTCGACCGATTCCTTGCAGAGGACATCGGCGCAGGCGACATCACGACGCTCGCCCTCGTGGACGCCGGCATCGCCATGACCGGCGTCGTGCGCGCCCGCGAGGCCTGCATCGTCGCCGGCGTGGACGAGGCCTGCGCCGTCTTCGGGCGCCTCGGCGTGCGCGTCGAACGGGCCGTGGACGACGGCGCCGCGGTGACCGCGGGAACGGTCGTTCTCCGCGTCGAAGGCGAGGCCCGGGATGTGCTCACGGCGGAACGCCTTGCACTGAACTTCCTCATGCGCATGAGCGGCATCGCCACGTTGACCCACGACGTGCAGTCCCGCATCGCGGCGGTGAATCCCGCGTGCCGCGTGGCGGCGACCCGCAAGACCACGCCGGGCTTCCGCACCTACGAGAAGCGTGCGGTGACGCTGGGCGGCGGGGACCCTCATCGATTCGGCCTGTCGGATGCGTTCCTCGTGAAGGACAACCACCTCGCGGCCGGCGTCTCCATCACGGACGCGGTCCGGCGATGCCGCGTCCTCGATGGCACGAAGCTCGTGGAGGTGGAGGCGGACACGGTGGAGCAGGCCGTGGAGGCGGCCGCGGCCGGGGCCGACATGGTGCTCCTCGACAACTTCCGGCCCGCGGACGCGGCGAAGGCGGCAGCCGAGGTGCGCCGTGGCAATCCCAAGGTACGCATCGAGTGCTCCGGCGGAATCCGCCCGGAAACGGCGCACGAATGGGCGCACGGGGCGGACCGCGTGAGCCTGGGGCGGCTCACGCTGGATGCGCCGAGCGTGGATTTCGGCCTCGACAGTTGAGCCGCCGACGCGGGGGCCCTTCACGTGCGGCGCTTGGAGCGGCGGGATACCGGCGCCCCCGCGGCGGGGACACCTTCAGCGGCGGGCGCGGGGGACGCGGGAGCAGCCCCGTCGGACCCCCCATCCGCGTCGGGAGCGGGGGACGCGGCGTCGGGCCCACGGCGCGCATGCACCTTTTTCGCCTTCTTCGCGCGCTTCAGGTTCGTCTGCGCCTCGCGGACGATGACGTTGAGGTGCTGCCGCATCCTGCGCTGGAGCGCGGATTCGGACGGGAACTCCTCACGGTGCGGACATTCCTCGTCGCGGACCGCGCGCGTGCCGGTGAGGTCGAGGGTCCAGGGATAGATGCGGCACCCCTGGGGGCGTTCCGTGTACGCGGAGCAGACGCCGTCCTTCAGGAACCAGCAGTGGCCGCCGGAGGTGGGGCCCGTTTCCGGGTCCGGTTCGTCGCCCTCGTTCGGGTCCTCCCAGTCGGCGGCTCGACCCGTCGTGCCCGAGAACCGCTCGTGGCCGGGGTACACGTTCCTCAACTGGGCGTAGCCGTCCTCGTCGATCTTCGTGAACCCTTGGCGGTCGTGGCCGGCCGCTTCGAGGCGGCGGATGTCGGACTCGCTGAGTAGCATCTCGGTGTCGTAGCAGCAATGGGCGCACGCGTTCGCCTGACACGTGTTCAGGGCGCGCGCATTCTGGACTGGGATATCCGTCATCGGGAGTCGCCTCCACGGGGCTGTAGGGTGACGCCCCGTTGGTTCTGGTAGTTTCCGCTCCGCTCGGCATAGAGGGCGCGCGGCGCGGAATGCAATCGTTCGAACGCGATCTGGCAGAAGCGTTCGCCGATGGGTAGTGTGAGGGGGGATGCGGCGGCGTTGAAGGCGCCGATGGTGAGGGTCCCGCTGAAGCCCGCCTCGACCTTGCCGAAGGCGGCGAGTACGCCCTTCCTGGCATACGAGGACCGGATCCACAGCTGGGCGGACGCATTCCCGGGGAGGGTCACCACTTCCTTCGTGGCGACGGCAAAGCGGGTCCCCGGCGGGATGACGGCGGCGCCCGATCGCACGGGGGCGGCCTCGGCGTCATCGGGAATGACGACCTCCGCTATTGAGAGGTCGTAGCCATTGGGAGTCAGGTTGGCCTCGACGAAGGGGGCGATGAGGGGCGCCTCCCCTTCCTGATGGTCGAGGATGTCCGAGTCCGAGAAGATGCACATCCAGCCGCGGGAACACCGCGCCGCCTGATGAAGCCTCGGGAAAGGGCCGGAACGGAATCGCGGCCTTTTGGCCCCGGACGCGGACCGGCACCAGGGAGGCACAGGCGGCGCCGGACACGGACGGGCACCAGGGAGGCACAGGCGGCGTCACACGCGTCCGACGCCCCAACTCGGATGATGGCCCCACCACGGTGCCCGCCGGGACCCCCCCGATTGTCACCCATTCCGGTGACACGCCTGCATCCCGACCAGGATCCGTCACCGGACCCGGTGACAAGGCCCGATCCGCATACCCTGTCCCGGACGAAGCTAAATACCTCCGCCGGCACCTGTCACTCCAGTGGGTGACACCTTGTCACCCCGTCGGGTGAGTGACGCTTCCACCCGACCCGGGGGAATCCTCGTTGTTCCGCAAGATCCTGGTCTTCTCAGCCCTGGCCCTCATCGCCCCGTCCCTCGTCGGTTTCGCCGTCGCGGATGAAGGGTACATCCCGCCCGAGTTCGAGAGCGAAGCCCATCTCTTCGAGGAGATCATGGGCGGCGGCACCCACGAAGGCGACTCCGCCCTCGGGAACGAGCAGGTCGTGGAAGGCCACACCACGTTCATCACCATGGCCATGAGGCCGCCGCGGACCTTCAACATCGAAGGGTACGTGACGTGCGAGTACGGCGTCTTCGGCATCCACTTCGGGCTCCCGCCCACGTTTGAGCGCGCCGTCCTCGAATGCCGCATCGGGAACCGCGTGTACGCGACACCCGACGGCTACTCGGCGCCGCCATCGTCGCAGGCGGCCACGCCCACGGGGCGGTACTTCCCGGTCGTGGACCCGCAGGGGCGCACATGGCTCACGGAGGAGGTCCAGTACCAGGGGACGCGGGTGGGTCCTGACGGCACCATGGAAAGCGTCACCGCGTATGCGTGGCGGGTCGAGCCGTCACGGGACATGCTGACGACGGTCAACGGCAACGACTACAACTTCGCCATGAAGATCCCGCAGGACCGGCTCGACGAGTTGGGCGTCAAAGGCGTCGTGCTCTACCCGGAGCGGGCGCTCGCCGGCAACAAATAGCGGGCAGCGGGAGCCTCGGGCACATGCGTCCCGGGGCACGCGCCCTGCCCTGTTCAAGGCCCCGCGCCACGTGGCGCAGGAATGGGATGGGGCAGGATGACGGGTCCTCCGGCAGCCCCCGACACCATCCCCGGGAGGGTCGCGTGCCAAGTCCCGACGGTATCCGCGTGAGGGCCTCCCTGTGTCAAGGGCCCACTGCATCCGGGAACGGGCCCTCCCGTGGCAGGCCCCGGCCCCATCCGCGTCGGGGTCTTGTGGCAACGCCCGGCCACATCCATGTGGCAGCTCCGGACACGCCCCAACCGCATGGGCGATCGCCGCCGGTCACCGAGGCGCAGCGAGGATTTCCGCCACCTTGTCGAGGGGCACCTGCGACTGATCCCCGGTTGCCATGTCGCGCACCGTGACGACGCCGGCCTCCAGGTCCTTCTCGCCGAGGATGAGGACGCGAACCGCGCCCTGGCCGGCCGCGTACCCCATGGCCTTCCCGACCTTCCGCCGCATGAGGTCCACGCTCACGCGCAGGCCCGCGTCCCGGAGGCGTGTGGCGAGCTCGAAGGCCGGCTTCCGCGCCGCGTCCCCGATGGGGAGGACGTAGGCGTCAAGGCTCAGGTCCCCTGCGGGACTCTTCCCGAGGGTTTCGAGGGCAAGGAGGATGCGGTCGAACCCCATGCCGAATCCCGCGCTTCCCACGGCTTCCCCGCCGAGGAGCTCACTGAGGGAGTAGGCACCGCCGCCGGTCACCTGCTTTTCGGCGCCGAGGGCGGGAACCTCGATCTCGAAGACCATGCCCGTGTAGTAGTCGAGGCCGCGGGCGACCCCGAGGTCCACGTCCACTTCGTCGAGGCCGTACACGGTCAGGTGTTCGAGGGTTTCGCGGACCCTCAGAAGGTGGTCGGCGAGGCCTTCGCGCCCGTCGATGGCGGACTCGGCTGCCGTGAAGAATCGGGCCACGTCATCGGGGTCGCCCAGCCGGACGGTGCCCGCGGTCTGCGCGAGGGCGGTGACGGCGGCACCCGCCGCAGCGTCGATGCCGCACGTGGCAAGGTGGGTGTCGAGGGCATCCCAGTCCTTCTTGTCGATGGACCGGTACGTCTGGCCGCGGGCCGCCTCGTCGAGGCCGAGGGCGTCCACGAACGCCCGGAGGACCGCGATGTGGCCGATGCGGACGCGGAAGTCCCCGGGTTCCATGCCGAGGTTGCGGAGGGTCGTGACCGCAAGGCCCACGATCTCGGCGTCGCTCTCCGGGGTCTCGGGACCGATGTTCTCGACGCCGAACTGCCAGAACTCCCGGTACCGGCCACTCTGGGGCCGCTCGTAGCGGAAGCAGTTCCCGAAGTAGTAGATCTTGAGGGGCTTCGGGTCCTTCGCCATCTCGTTCACGTAGAACCGCATGACGGGCGCCGTGAGTTCCGGACGCAGGGTGATCTCCCGATCGCCCTTGTCCTTGAAGTTGTACAATTCGTTCACGATGCCGTCGCCGCTCTTCATCTTGAAGAGTTCGAGGTTCTCGAAGGTCGGGGTCTGGATCTCCCGATACCCGAAACGCTCGAAGGTGGTCCGGAATACGGCTTCCGCGCGGCGGCGGATGATCATGTCACGGGGGCGGAAGTCCCGCGTCCCTCGCGGTCGCTCGATCATGGTGGGGATTCCTCATGGGGTCCTTGCGGGGTACGCGACCTCGAAGAGGATCGTGTACGATTTCGCCGCACTGTTCAGCCCTTGCGGCCGCGAGACACTCGATTGCCAGGTGCCGGGCGCGGTGCCGGAGAGATCGGTGACGACCACTTCGGCGCCGGTGTTCGTGCCCTGCGCGGTACCGGTTTCCGTGCCGCCCGCGTCCGCAACCGAAAGTCCGAGCTGCTCGCCGCCCGCACCTCCGAGGAGGCCGCCGTTCCCGGCGGGCGCGTAGGTGACGTTGACGCGGACGCGGGCAGCCCCTGCCGCCACCGGGAAGTCGTGGGTCCTGGATTGGGCACCGCTCGCGGAGGCGTCCAGGGAATCCTGGAGGGATGCGCGGTACGAGATCATCACGGTTCCGAGGGTCACGGTCTTGGAGCGGCCGTGGGCATCGGTCACCTTGAGGGAGATGGCCTGCGGCCCGCTCGCGGCGAATGCGTGGGTGATCGAGGCGCCCGTCATCTGCATCTCCGTGCCGAGGGTCCACGCGAACGTCATGGGCCCATCGCCGACGGTTCCGTTGGACGAGAATGTGAGGGTGTCCCCGGGGAAGACGAAGGCGCCATTCCCAAGGGGCGCTCCGCCCACCAGGATAAGCGCCTTCGCCGTGAGTGGTGTCGCGATGACGACGGTGACGGTCTTCGTGGTGTCGCCACCGGCATTGGAGGCGGTGGTCGTGATCGTGAACGTGCCCGGCTTGGTGAACCGGTGGCTCACGCTCGCGCCTTTCTCAGGCGGCGACCCGTCGCCGAAGTCCCACGTGTAGGTGACGCCGCCCACTGCGGGGACGCTGAAGCCGACCGTGGTGCCCGGATCAAGGAGGGCGCCGTCCGCGAGGGTCTTGCCGCCGGACGTGAACGTGACGACGGGCACGCCCGGCGGGTTCACGTTCACGCCGAAGACGGAACCGCCGCCTTCGTCGTCCCCGCCCATGAGGGTCGGCAGCATGGCGATGACCACGAGGATGGCGATGAGGACGATGATGCCGGGGAAGAGCCAGGCGATGAAGCGGCCGCGGCGGTCCCCGTCCTCCGGGGGCACCTCCTCGACTTCCTCCCAGTCCCCGCCGGGGGACGCGCCGATCATTCCGGAAGATCCGAATGACGCCGCGGCCTCGGGGTCCGGGTCGGCGTCGAAGGTGCCCGGATGGGAGCGGTACCCGAAATCGGAGGGCACGACGTCGTCGACGGGGGATACCACCGGGGGAGTCGCCTCGCTCCCGGACCCTGCAACCGGCTCGCGCGGTTCCACCTCCTCTTCCACGACGTTTCCGGCGAGGTCGAGGCGCTGGTGGACGATGTCGCCGCCGGGTCCGACGCGGCGGCGCCACCGGCGACCTTCGGTCTTCCAGTCGGGGTGCTGCGTCATGACGGCAGGCGCGGGCTCCGGGTCCGGCTCGGGCACCGGGTCCGGTTCGGGCACGGATTCGTGTTCCGGCTCGGCCGCGACTTCGATTGCCGGCTCGGGCACCGGTTCGGGGTCGGCCGGCGCGTCGGGCGCGGCCACTTCCCCGGGCGACTCCTCAACAGTGACGTCCACGGGCGCGTCCTCGAAGGATGCCCCATCGTCCGGCATGTCCCACAGCGACAGGCCGGGACCGGCCGTGTCGGGAGCGGGTTCGGGCTCGCCCCAGTCCTCACCCTCTGCGGATGCGGGGGGCGCGTCGTCGCTCGCCGGGTCCCCGCCCACCGGGTCGTCCGCGGCGTCGTCCTTCTTCCGCGACGGGAACCGGCCCGCGAGGGCCGCAAGGCCGAACTTCCGGGGCTTGGCGGGCGCGTCGTCCTCGACGTCCTCGGCGTGGGCCTCCTGCTGCCCTTCGGCGTCGCCGCGGGACGACTTGCCGAAGCGGAGACCCTTCAGCCCGAAGCGGGGCCGCGGCGGTTCCTCCGGAACGGCGGCCTCGTGCGGAGAGTCCTCGGGCGCCGGGAGGGAATCGGTGGATCCGGGCGACGGAGCATTGTCAGCCGCGGGAGCGGACGTGCCATCGTCCGGGGGATGATCATCGTCGCCACCGGCCGCGTCGTCGCGGGCGGGCGTGCGGGATGAGGATTTGAACGGGAGTTTCAGACCGAACCGGGACGGGCGGGAGGTTCCTTCCTCCGCGGCATCGGGTTCCGGAGCGGGATCGTCGCTGACCTCCGACCCCTCCTTGTCTTCCGCGCGCGACCGGGAAAGGAGTCCACGGAGACGGGGGCGTGACTTGCCGGCATCCTTCGACGGAGGCTCGGCCACCGGCTCGTCGGCAGGTTCCGGGGCGGGCGTCTTCGCGGCAGCCTTCGCCTTGCCCTTGGCCTTCTTGGGCGCCGCGGCGGGCATGTCACCGGATTCGAGACCAGAAAGTTCGGACTCGAGGGCGGCCAGTTCGGCTTCGAGTTCCTCGAGACTTTTCTTGTTCTTCGCCAAGGTACCGACCCTCCGGCCTGGGGTGGGCCAAACGGACACGCATTATTTAACCATACTTAGGCTGCCTCGTCGGCGTGGGCGCCGCCCACGGCAACCCCCTCGTGGCCGAGCCCCGAGCGGACCCGACGAGGTCGGGATGCCGCACGCATCTGTCGACCCGCACCTCAGTCCACACGCACCGCGGCGTGCAGGGAATACTCCACATCAATGCCCTTTGCGCGTTCCACCGTGAGCGTCCAATCGCCCGGGGCGTACCTGAGGAGGATATCCCGCGTGAGCACGAGGGACGCGTTCCCGGCCGCCTGGTCGCCAAGTTGCGTCGTGGCGTTGGCGAGCGCGACCGCATTCCCTTCGCCATCCTCCAACGTGAAGTTCAGGGCGTTGATGCCGAGGCCACTCGCGAACGTCGCATTGATCAGGATACGTGTCGCGAGCGCCGGCACCGGGAGGGTGTATTCGCGGGTGTTCTCAAGGACGGAGAGGCGCTCGCCCGTCCACGTGTTGTTCCAGTTGATGCCCACGAGGCGACTCGCACTGGAGATGAGGCCCTCCGGGTCGCGCACGGTGACGGTTGCGGCGTAGAGGCCGGGGCGCGCGTACGTGTGCTCGGCCTTCGGTGTGGACCGCTGGGGAACCGTCGTGCCGTCACCGAAATCCCATTCGTACGTGAGGGCGCCGCCGTCGGGGTCCATGGACCCGGATGCGTCGAAGGTGACGGGTCGGCCGGCCCGCTGGATCACGGGGTCGATGACGAGGCGGGCGGCGGGGGCCGAGTTCCGGGCCTCGATGTCGACGGTGATCGTCGTCGTGTCGGTGGCCCCCCGGGCCGTGGTGACCACAAGGGTGACGTTTCGGGTGCCGGGCGTGGTGAACCGCTTGACGACGACGCCACCTTCCGCAGCACCGTCGGCGCCGAAACTCCACGCGTATGTCAATCCCCCGTCCTCGGGGTCCTTCGACGTGAGGCCGCTGAAGCTCACCGGTTCATTGACCTTTGCGATCGAGGGGGTCGCGATGGCCCGGGCCAAGGGGTCCATGGGCGGCGTGACCTTTTCGCCCGCTCCGAGGGCCTCCTTCAACTCGGGCATGTTCTTCACGCAGCCCGCGAACGATGCCGCAAGGAGTACGGTTGCGACGAGAATGACGAGCCGAGGCTCCACACTATGCCGAGTCATGAGGCATCCCGAGGACACGAGCGGGGGTGCATGACATAAACATGCCTCTTGGCGTCGGTTTGCACGCCCCCGCGCCCGATCGAGACCACGAGCACCAAAAATACGGCATCTAATCTAAGATACCGTCATTTGTCCGATAATTGCCCCAACCCAAACCCATGACGACGCAATACCGCAAATGTTATCGTTTCCTGGCCGATTGGGGCTCTTGGTCAAAGCCTGCATCCAAAAGGATTTAGCAGGCATTGAGCGACGACCCCGGTGAAGCCCCCATGCTCCCTCGACTGCGACTCCCCCTGATCCTGCTCACGGCTGCCCTCGTTCTCCTCGCAGGGCCCGCCAATGCCGCAGGTGCGGGGGAGGCCCCCGTCATCCCCATCGCGGACCCGGAACCCTCCGAGGCTCCGAAGGCGCCCGCGAAGGAGACGCCCCCGGTGGAGGATGCGGCACCTGCACCGCCCGAGGAGTCCCCGGGCGCCCTCGACCGGTTGACCGCCGCATCAGCCGCCGTCGTCGCATCCGTGGCCACCGCCGCGGGCGCCATCGGCTCCGGTGTGGCCGACGTGGCAGCCGGCATCGGCGCCGCGTTCGGTGCCACCGTGGACACCATCGTCCGAGCGGCCGCCGCCGTCGGGAGCGCCCTCATGGCCGCCGGCATCGGAATCGGTCGCGGCATCACGTGGACGGCGCAGCTCATCGGGGACGCCGCGGTCGGCACCTACGCCTTCGTCGCCGCAGGCGCCATCATGATCATCGACGCCCCTGCCGCATTCTTCGGCTGGTACGCGTCCCTCCCGCCGGGCGGCCAGCGCGCCGTCACGTACACGGCGGCCGGCACCGCCGCCGCGGGTGGTTCCGTTGGCCTCTGGACCCTTCTCCGACGGCTCGGCGCCCTCGGATTCCTCGCACCCCTGTACACGAGGATCCAGCGCGGGGACGCCCTCATGAACAAGCAGCGCGCGAGCATCTTCGCGCACGTCCAGACGAATCCCGGCGCCCACCCCACCGCCATCAAGGAGACCCTCGGAATCGGGTGGGGAACGACCGTGTACCACCTCGACCGCCTCCAGGAACTCGGCCTTGTGACCCACCGGAAGACCGGCCAGAACAAGTGCTACTTCGTAAACGGCGGCGTCACCCGGGAAGACCAGGCATCGATCTCGGCGCTCAAGAACGACACGGCGAGCGCCATCGCCACGTACCTCCGCGACCACCCCGGAGCCACCCAGAAGGAGGTCTCCGGCGCAACCGGGATCAGCGCGGCCCTCGTCAGCTGGCACGTGAAGCGGCTCAGCCAGGCCGGCGTCGTCGCAAAGGAACGGGTCGGCAAGGCGACGGCATTGACGCTGGTCGCGTACGCGGGCCTCGCCGCGCCCCGGTGAGTCGTGCCCGCCTTCCGGCCACAAGCCTGTTGAATCGCGCGAGCAGATTCCCTGATGGGACCCCCGCTATGCCGAGATACATGGACACCCACGAGGTACCGCCGGATGTGACGGAAGCCGAGATCAAGAAGCGCCTCGAACGACTCGCGGAGCTTTCCTCCGCCTTCGGCGTCCGGGGCGTGGAGACCTTCTACAACGTCGCCCTCGGGCGCATCCACTGCATCATCGAGGCCGTGGACGAGGAGAGCGTAGTCGAGGCCCATGAGGGAAGCGACCTGCCCGTGACCGGAATCATGCCCGTGGAATGTGTGTACACGGAACTCCTCCACGAGCCCCGTCGCGACCGGTATGCGTGAGTCCGCGACTTGCGGCGTTCAACGGCTCGGCAGCAGGGCCGGCGTCACCCAGAGGAGTGCGCCCGCGAGGAATGTGATGAAGCCGGCGAGGACGAGAAGTCCGGCGCCGACGGCGGGCCACCCGGGGTCCATGGGCGGCACCAGGGCGTAGCCCACGAGGATGAGAACAAGGCCGACGATGGTCACGCCGGTTCCGATGAGCAGGCGCCTCGCGCGGTCGGTCAAGGCCATGGGACAGGCGCCGAGCGGTGGGGGCCGGCATAAAGCCTCGCCCGGAGCCGTGGCAGCGGAAGCGGACGGGGGTTCGCGTCGGCGGACGCTGCGGGGCCGCGACCGCGTCCATCATCCGCTTTGCGCCCGGCCGCGCCCGGGCGCTGCCCACGCGCCGACCGCCGTACCGATGGCCGCCAGCGCGAAGCCCGCGGTCGTGACCGTGCGATAGGCGCGGACGAAGGCGTCATCGATGACCGACTGGGGCGTCCCCTCAGGCGGCACCGTCTCCGCGAGATTCTGGGCATCATCGCCGACGGCGGCCCGCACATCGGCCGGGAGGGCGCCCGCGAAGGTCTGGACCGCGACGAGTCCGAGGACAGCGATGGCAAGGAGGCCGGCGGCCCGCGCGACCGCGTTGTTGATGCCGCTTGCGACGCCGGCCCGTTTCGTCGGCGCCGCGTTCATGACGGATGCGGTGAGCGCCGGCACGACACCGCTCATGCCGACACCGAGGAGCACGAATGCCGGGAAGAACGTGGTCCAGTACGAGGCGTCGCGCCCCGGGATCGCGAGGATGAGGAGGCCGAGGCTCGCGAGGGCGCCGCCCACGGCGAGCGGAATGCGCGGGCCGACCCGGTCGGCAAGGCGTCCCGAGGGTTCGCTGAGGACGGTGATCAGGACGGCAAACGGCATGAGGGAGGCACCGGCGGCGGTCGCGCTCCACCCCTGCAGTTGGATGAGGTTGAAGGGCACGAAGAACAGGGCGCCGGAGAGGGCGGCGTAGATGAACAGGGTGGCCACGTTCATGCCAGCGAAGGTGCGGTCACGGAACATGTCGAGAGGCACCATGGGATGCTTCACGCGGGATTCGGCCACGAGGAAGCCCACGAGGGCGAGGACGCCCAGGGCGATGGACCCGATGACGATGGGGGCGTCCAACCCACGGGCGTTGGCTTCCACGAAACCGAATGTGAACGCGCCGAGGCCGACCGTTGCAAGGACGCTGCCCACCACGTCGAGGCGCGCATCCGGGTCCACGCGGGATTCCGGGACCCGGGTCAGGAACCACATGTTCAACGCACCAAGGGGCACGTTGATGAGGAAGACCACGCGCCAGGATGCGTAGTCCGCAAGGAACCCTGCGATGAGGGGGCCTCCCGCTGCGGTGAACCCGCTCATGGCCGCCCAGATGCCAAACGCGCTCGCCCGTTCGTGGGGCTCGAAGGCGTCCGTGATGAGGGCGAGACTCCCCGGCACGAGGAGGGCCCCGCCGATCCCCTGCAGGGCACGCGCTGCAATGAGGAATCCGATGGACGGTGCGAGGCCGACGGCGACGCTCGCGACCACGAACACGCCGATGCCCCACATGAAGATGCGGCGCCGGCCGTACCGGTCCCCGAGGGCGCCGCCGACGAGGAGGAGCGCGGCAAGGAACAGGGTGAACGCCTCCACCACCCACTGCACACTCGTGATGCCGGTGTCGAAGGCATCCTGCAGGATGGGCAGGAGCACGTTCACGGCGCTCATGTCGATGAAGGCCATGCCGGATCCGAGGATGCTGGCCGCCAGGGTCGCCCGCTTCGTTCCGCTGAGCGCCATGGCTGCGGGGTAGCGTGGGCCGCGATTTGGGCTTGCCGATCCAGGATTCCCATACGGTTTCACGCGAACCGGCTTGGCATCCTTCGCCACTGGCGGGTCGAATGGTGTCCCGGGCCATCGCGCTATTGGCCGTTTTCGCCCTCACCCCGCTCCTTGCGGCTTCCCCGGTGGACGCGGAATCGGGAGACACCGCCGAAGCCGCGGCCACATACCGATGGGAATCGCCCGCCGACCACAAGGGCCCCCTGGCCATCCGCATGACCCTCGATTTCGGGGCATCCCAGGAATGCACGCGCCGCCTGGAGATGAGCGGCGTCGGCGGAGGCCGCGATGGCATCCACTCATGGGAGGAATGGGACGGGATCGTGAGCGCCTTCTCCTCGTCGTATTATGCTGGGGCCCACGCCCGCGGGAGCGACATGCGCACCGTGTACGGCGAAGGCGGTGCGTGGTCCCTGTCCGGGTCCGTGTCGGGCACGTACAAGGGCGTCCACACCTTGACGCTCGTGAACTTCCAGGCACGCACGTGGACCAGCGAAAGCACAGGCACCCACCCCGCCATCGTCGTGGAATGGACGTGCGACCGCGACCTCACCACGCGGGATTTCTTCATCGGTTACGAAGCCATCCCGTTCAAGCCGGACCACATGCGCGGCGGCGACGGTGCGAGCGCGGACGTCATCGTCCTCAGCGCAGGCGTGAACCGCGGCGACGAGGTCCGCGCCACCTTCAAGAGCCCTCTCGTCACCGTGCACGTCCGTGAACGATCCTCGTCGAGCGAGGTGTCCGGGCAACTCCAACTCACTCGACCATCCGCATTCGAGGTCCTCACCCTCCGCGGGTCCATGGACCACCGGGCCGTGGACGGCCCCGGAAACTACCGGGTGCAACTGGACCGGGTGGCCGCCGGATCGTACCACAGCCTCCTCGGCGCCATGTACGGCCTTGCACCCGTGACGGCGCTCCCCGGAAGCGCGTGAGCGCGCGGCGCCGCGCCCCTCGTCGCGGCCAATGCTCAAATGCGAGTTCTGCCCTCGGGCGGCCGTGAGTGCGTACTCCCTCGTCGACCTGTTCTGCGGCTGCGGCGGCCACGGCCTCGGCTACACGGAGGAAGGTTTCGAGGTGCGGGCCGCCATCGACAACTTCCGGCCGAGCCTGGAAACCTACTCCGCGAACGTCCCGGCGAACCTGGTCCTCGAGTGCGACGTGCGGAAGCTCGAACCCGGCAAGGACTTCGAGGCGAAGCCCGACGTCCTCATCGGAAGCCCCCCGTGTGAAGCGTACACGGTCGCGAACGCGAAGCGACGGGGAAACCCCCTCGACCGCCTGTACAAGGACAAGAGCGGGTCCATGACCCTCCAGTACCTCATCCTCCTCAAACAGATCCAGCCGCGCATCTTCGTCATGGAGAACGTGCCCGGCATCATGGAAGGCGCCCTCGAAGGCGAACTCCGCATGCTCTTCGCGCGCGCCGGCTACCCCGCCATCCACTTCAACACCCTGAACGCGGAAGACCACGGAACCCCGAGCCGCCGGAAACGCGTGTTCGTCTCCAACATCCGCATCAAGCCCCCGAAGCAGGGCAAGGTGGGCTCCGTCTGGGACACCATCGAGGACCTCGAAGACCTCGACGCGGATTACCCGAACCACGTGGAGATGCCCATCCGCGGGAAGCGCGGCCGCGACATCGAAGCCCTCGGAGTCGGGGACAGCCTCTTCCACTACAAGGCCGCGGGCGGCCGCATCCACAGCGCATGGACGCGCCTCCGCAAGGACGATGTGGCGCCAACGGTCAAGGGACTCGACCGGTTCATCCACCCCACCCAGAACCGCATCCTCACCATGCGCGAACACGCACGCCTCATGGGATACCCTGACGACTTCGTCTTCCACGGATCCAAGAACGAGGTGTACAACATGATCGGGGAAAGCGTGCCGCCGACACTCTCGCAGGCGATTGCGGGAGAGGTGAGAAAGGCATTGGACAGCGGACGATTGGGGTGAAGGGGGCGTCAGGCCCCAGTGAGGGAGCGGACGCGGTTTGCCGAGGCGGACGCGGCTTGCGGAAGCGGAAGCGGCTTGCGGAAGCGGCTTGCGGAAGCGGCTTGCGGAAGCGGCTTGCGGAAGCGGAAGCGGCTTGCGGAAGCGGAAGCGGCTTGCGGAAGCGGAAGGGGGTGCGGGAGCGTGAGCGTGAGCGTGAGCGTACGCGGGAGCGTGAGCGTACGCGGGAGCGTGAGCGTACGCGGGAGCGTGAGCGTTTGCGTTT
>JBFILE010000040.1:0-16917 GCA_041599855.1 Thermoplasmatota archaeon | reverse complement strand
GATCACCCCCTATCTGGACGACGACGAAAGCACCGCTGAGATCGCGCCTGCCGATGTCGATTGGCCGAGCGATGGGGCGGACGCGGACCACCAGGTCATTTCCGCGGCGCCCGTCTCGGAAGGATCGAGCCCGACCCAGGACACGGAGGAGGTCCCCTGGCCGGAGGATCCGGAGCCTGCGGAAGTCGCAGCTTCTCTCGCCGCAGAAGAGGAGGAGTACGAGGTTCTCGAAGTGCTGGAGGAGATGGTGGACGACGACCCCGTCGCGGATGCGCCGGCGCCTGCGATGGACGCTCCGTTTGCCGACGACGACTCGACGGCATCTGCGGAGTCCGGCACCGGCGATCCGTTCGCACGGCCGAAGGCCGACACGGCAGCCACGGTCGAATGGGACGACGACGAACCCGCGTACGAGGCGCCCGTGGTCGAGGACCGGTCCGCGGACGGCCCGGCCGATGCCGACGCGCTTGCCGCGGAGCCCATGGACGACGAAACCCCGTTCTCTCCTGACGCTTCACCCTCCAAGGAACCGGCCATGGACTGGGGCGACGATGATGCGACGGCGGAGGCCGGGGATTCCCCGGCCGCCGCGCCCGAAGCGGAAATCGTGGCCCTCGACCCTGCCGCGGACGAAGCGGTCATCGCCGAGGAATCGGGCGACGAGGACGCGCCGTGGCCGGAACATGACTCGGACGAAGCGCCGACGCGGGAAGCCGGCGACTCGGCGGATGCCTCGGCGCCAGCGGAAGTCGCTTGGCCGGACGAGGACGATGCGCCCGATGCCCCCGCCGAACGGCAGGATGACGCGAAGGCACCTGCAACGCCCGTCACCGAGCCGGCTTGGCCGGAAGACGAGGTCGTCCGGGAATCCCCGGCGCCGGTCGAGGACGTTGCGGAGCCGGAACCCTCTCTCGACGCGGCACCCAAGGGTGGTCTCATGGACCGCCTTCGACGCCGTCGGGAAGCCATCGAGGCGGACCTCGCCGAGGACGAGGCGGAAGCCCCCGTTGCGACTCCGGAAATCGAGGGATCCGGGGATGCGGCCGTGACCGTGGAGGATGAGGAACCTGCGGAACCCGTTCGACTGGGCGATGCGTCCTCGGTCCCCATCACGAGTCTCGACGGTGTCGGTCCCATGTACGCGACGCGGCTTTCCGCGGCAGACGTGGAATCGACCGATGACCTCACGGGTCAGGACGCGTGGGACCTTGCAAGCCGCACCGGAATTGCCGCGAAGCTCCTTGAGCGCTGGATCGCCATCGCCGACCTCATCGAGGGCGGCGTCCCGCACCGCGCCGCAGAAGCCTTCGTGAAGGCCGGCATCAAGAGCCCGAAGGACCTCAAGGGCCGCGATGCCGTGGATCTTGCCCGCCGCGTGAGCGAGTACGATGACGGCATCACGGAGGCCGTGATCCGCGACGTGCAGGCGAAGATCTGACGGGTGCTTGTGGGCCGGGCCGCCGTCCCAGGTGCCAAAGCCTTTAGCCGAGGCTGGGTATCGGCGGCCCGCATGTCGGATCCCGTGTCCATCGAGGACGTGTTCCCCGGTCGCTCCTTCGCCCTCCGCCGCCAGGCGGAAACGAACGCGGACCATGGACTGCGACCTCACGAGCGCCCTCTTGCGGAGCATCTCCGCTTCGGCGTTGTGAACCTGGACAAGCCGAGCGGCCCGTCGAGCCATCAGGTCGTCGCATGGATCAAGCTCGCCCTCAACCTGGAGAAGGCGGGACACGGCGGCACCCTCGACCCAAATGTCACGGGCGTCCTCCCCGTCGCTCTCCTTGATGCGACGCGCGTCGTCAAGACCCTCCTCGAAGCGCCGAAGGAGTACATCACGGTCGTCGAGACCCATCGCGAAGTCGAGGACAAGGCCATGCGCGATGCCATCCTCACCTTCAAGGGACCCGTGTACCAGATTCCTCCCTTGAAATCAGCGGTGAAACGGGAGCTTCGCGTCCGATCCATCTACGCCCTCGAAGTCCTCGAGGTCGAGCCGCGGCGCGCGCTCTTCCGCGTGGCCTGCGAAGCCGGGACGTACATCCGGAAACTGTGCACGGACATCGGCCTCATCCTCGGCGGCGGCGCCCAGATGCGGGACCTCCGCAGGATCCGCACCGGACCGTTCACGGAGGCGGACGCCGTCACCCTCCACGACCTGCGCGACGCGTACGAGACATGGAAGGCGACGAAGGATGAAACCGAGCTGCGCCGTGTCGTGCGGCCGGTCGAGGACCTGGTCGCGCACCTGCCCGTCATCGTGGTCCGGGACAGCGCGGTCGATGCCATCTGCCACGGTGCCTATCTCGCGGCGCCGGGCGTGGTCGCCGTCGAGGACGCCGTGAAGGCAGGCGGGTTGACCGCCATCTTCAGCCTCAAGGGCGAACTCGTGGCCATCGCGAAATCCCGTCACGCCGGCGATGTCTTCGTGGACGCGGAGGGCGTCGTGGCGGAGACGGCCCGGGTCGTCATGGACCCGGGCACGTACCCGAAGGGATGGCGCGCGAACCGGCCGGAAGGCGATCAGGCCAAGGCGTCGCCGGCATCCTGAGTCGCATACGGGTCCCGGACCATGAACTGGTAGCCACCCCACATGCCATGCCATCGGGCCTGCAGCATGTATTTCCCAGGCGCGAGCGGGTATCCGTCCGCATCCACGAGAAGGAACGTGACCTGTCCGAATTCCGCCTGCCCCTGGGGAATCAGGATCTTGGATTCGTCATTGTAGCTCATGGCCACTTCCGTCCACATGAGTTCGAAGTCGTTGTCGACGAAATTGAGGAAGATCTGGAACTCCTCATGCTCCGGGGATTGCATCTTCAGCGTGCCGTTGTCGTTGATGACGTAGAACTTGGCCGTGATCTCCTGCCCGGGGTCGAAGGTCTTGCCCCGGACGCGGACTTCGACGTGCGCCATGTCCGGGTTGAAGTGCATGGCTTCGCTGCCGTTCAGGAGGTCCATGCACCCGGCAAGGGGGAGCACGGCCACCACCGCGATCGCGATCGTGATCGAGCGCATGAGGGCGGCGGTTCGGGAACGGGTGCCTGCGTGTTGTGGTACGCGAATCGAGGAATGGGTCAGGACTCGATGGACGACGCCTCCCGCCATGACCTCGGAGGATGCCTGCGATGCGGCGTCAAGGGCTTTGCACGAAGGGGCACGGAGGGTCATCCATGGCACGGATCGTCGAGTTGCATGACCATGGGCCGCTCATCGTGAAACGATCGGAGATGGCCGGTGAGGCGTTTGCGGTCTGCCGCTGCGGCCTGTCCGCCAAGTGGCCGAACTGCGATGGCTCCCACGCGCAAACCAACGATGAGGGGAACGGGCCCCTGCGGGCCTACACGCGGGGGGAGGACGGCCGATTGGCGTGGGCGCCCGTCAAGGGAGTGGCGAAAGGGGAGGCGGATCCCCGCGGCGGGTCGGGCGAGCGCACCTGATGGGGTGGATCCGGGTCCGCCCGCCGCGGCGACATCCCTTCCCCGGTCGACCTGCCGACCTGCGCGCGCGGGCGCGGTCCTCGGCCGCGCCGGCGCCCGCCCGGATCGGCGGGCCGCCCATCGACGCCCTCATGCCGCGATGGGGACACCGGGTTTATGATCCGCGTCGTGGTCGCCTTCGCGGCCGTACTGCTTGATGCAGCGGGCCGGGACGCCGCCCCAGGCTTCGTGATCCGGGATGATCGTGCCCTTCGGCACGAAACTCATGGCGCCTACGGCGCTGTTGCGGCCGACGACCACGCCGGGACCGATCACACTGTTCACGCCGAGGACGGCGCCACGCTCAAGGACGACCGGGTCCGCCTTCACGACGCCCCGTTCGACGAGGTGTGCGATGAGTTTCGCATCCCCGCCCACGACCGCCTTGTCACCGATGCGGATCAGGTTGTGGTCGAAGAGCCGCGCCGAGTTCACGTACACGCCCTTCCCGATCTGGGCGCCGTTCGCCTTCAGGTACCACGTCCAGAAGGGCCCGGTCCGCATGAACTCGCCCGCGAAGATGCGCACGAGCTGGATGCTCGCGTTGTAGCTTCCCCAGCGGATGAGCTTCCGGTTGATCTCGTGGATGCTGTACTCGCCGGGCTCGGTACGCCATCGCAGGATTCGGTTGAGGCCAGCGCTCATGTACATGAGGAACAGGCAGAAGATGAAGTAGCTCGGGACGAGGGAAACGGCCACCATGAACGGGGCCGCGTACGCGCCGAGGAAGGGCGGGTTCAGCGTGCTCGCGAATCGCCAGAACGCAAGGGCCGGCAGCGCGGCAAGGCCCACGAGGATGCTTTGGGACACGGCGAGGAACGTGACCGACCACGTGTACCAGACCGCCTGAAGGACCTTGTTCACCGCGTCACCCTGCGGTCACACGGGTGGGTGGCGTGATAAGGGGTGCGGTTCGCCGCGACGGCGAGGCTCGACGGGGACGCTCCGCCGCCGCACCGTTTCCGCGACGTCCGACAGGAATGCCGTTGACCGCTGCAGCTGCACGGCCCGGGCGGTCACGTCCTCCACGGCGCGGCGGGCCGCCTTCGGGTCCGGCTGGAACGTGACGTGCTCGTAGGTGACATCGAGGAGGATGAGGGGCTCCGCGTGGGCGAGTCCCAGGTCCGGGCCGATTCCCGTGTCAAGGGCATCCCGGACGACGTGCGGGGCCACGAGACCGTCCGCCACGCCGCATGTTGCGGAAACGATGCGCCGCACCTGGTTCCACAGGAACCCCGATGCCGCGAACCGGAGGGTAAGGAACGTGTCGTCCGCGTCCTCGATTCTGGCCACTTCGAGGTGGCGGACAGGTTCCCGGCCCTTCTCGAGGCGCGAGAAATTCGTGAAGTCATGCACCCCTTCGAAGAGGGCGAGGGCACGGGCGACGGCCTTCGGGTCCCGCCCCTCCCGGAGGAGCCGGTACCGGTACACGCGGCCCACGACATGCCGGCGGGCACGGAACCGGTCCGGCGCCGGCGATGCCGCCCACGGCCACATGTCCTTCACGTTCGCTGCGACCGCGGCCGGCAGACGCTCCACGGGGAAATCGGTGTCGAAGGCGAACACGTTCCCTGTCGCACTCACGCCGCCGTCGGTGCGGCTTGCGCACTGGAACCGGATGTCGCGGAGGGTTTCGCTGCGCGTGTCGGCGATGGCGCCAATGGCCGCAAGGCCTTCGACGAGTTCGCTTTCCACGGTGCGGAGGCCCGGTTGCCGTTGACTCCCGACGAACGCGGACCCGTCGTAGGCGACCTTGAGGGCGACGCGGGGCACGGGGGGCGCACCGGCCCGGTGCGCCAAAAGCTTTCGCGGCGCCGGCGGTTGCGGCATTGTGACACCGTCCTTCCGGGAGGTGGTGGATGCCGCCGCCGATTTCCTCCCCGCGCACGTGGACGCCCTCGCCGGGTTCCCCCGCGACCCCGACGCCGCGCGCGCATCCGTCCTCGTCGATGCCCTCACCCGTGCCGTGGAGGACGAGTTTCCGGGTCTTGTCGCCGCAGCCACGGCTGCCCGGGTGCCCGAGGGGCGGGAGCCGTTCCCGTTCAACGACCCCTCATTCTCCCACGCCCTCGAAGCAGCACGGGAAGGCGACCCCGCCGCACGCCTCCTCCTCGCCCGCGACGACCTCCTCCGCCGGTTCACCGAGGTGTCCGGCATCCTCTTCACGGTGCGGCGCGCCCTCCGGTCCCACGTGCAGGCGGGCGACGACGCCCGCGGGCGGGCGGATGCGACCGAGGCGCTGATCCGGTTCCATCATGCCCGGAACCGTCTCCACGGCCACCTGCCGCGGACCTTCGCCTCGCTCCGCTGGTGGGCGGAAGCCGGCGGATTCACAGTG
This sequence comes from Thermoplasmatota archaeon, assembly GCA_041599855.1. GTDB lineage: Archaea > Thermoplasmatota > SW-10-69-26 > JACQPN01 > JAJPHT01 > JBFILE01. Next base: position 11,103 of record JBFILE010000040.1, on the reverse strand, counting down.
GAGGCGCCGACGGTCTCCCCGGTCCAGGCGGCGAAGCGTGCCCGTGCCCTCGTGGACGGCGGAGCCATCCTCGACGGCCTCGCCGCGGCACGGGGGGCCCTGCGCGACGCCGGAGGGGACGCAGCCCTTGACGACGCCATCCTCGATGCCGATGCGGACCCCCTCCTCGCAAGCCGCATTGTGGACGCCGTCGAACACTGCGTGGCGCTCATCGAGATGGGCCGGTGGAAGGCACCTCCGATGCCGCCGGAGGAGCCGCCATCCGGGGCGGATTCCTGAAGCCGGCCGGAACTTCATCACACGGAGGCGGTTTCACCGGTACCCACTCGAAACCATCGGTCGGGGCGTGCCGTCTCTGCGACGCCACGGACCCCGGCACCCCGGGATCGGCGCGGCCGGCTACCCCGCGTTCTCCCTCGTGACTGGTCAATGGGCTGCCCACAAGCTTCTTGACGCGCGCGACGGATGAGTTGGCCATGGGAGGCCCACGTGCTGCGATCCTGACGGTCCTGCTCGTCCTCCTCGTGCCACTTCTTGCCGGGGTCGCTGGGCAATCCGGGCCCCAGGCATCGTCGCGACCGACGGGGTTCTCCGGTGGGGAACCCACCCTTGCGGTTGCGGATTCCGGCGCCCTGTTCATCGCCGCCGGCGCCCAGACCATCCGCAGCCTCGACAACGGCGTCACGTGGGAAGTTGTCCATGACCGGTATTGGCGCGGCGCCGACCAACGCCCCTACACCGCGGATGATGCCGTCCTCTTCCACGACCCCGTCACGGATCGGATTTTCGTCGTGTACGTCATCCCGGGTCCCGACTGCGCCGGAATCGCGTGGAGCGACGATGACGGCGCATCGTGGCAGGAGCCCCAGGTGCCCTGCATCGTTTCCGGGGTCAATTTCCAGAAGGCCGCGGCCGGGCCCCCCGGCGCCGGCGCGAACCCCTTTACAACAGGCGTCGGTGTCGAGAGCGTCGCGTATCTCTGCTACAACACGGTCCGCCCCGCATCGTTGCCGGTCCCCATGTGGACGGCCCGCACGAAGTGCAGCATGAGTTACGACGGGGGTACCACATGGCCCCTCGAAGCCACGGTGTTCGATGCCGCCCGTGACGGATGTGCCGGTGGCGCGGGCGCCCCCGCCATCGGTCCGGACGGCGTCGTCGCGATTGCAACCGCAGCCGGATGCCCCACCGTCACCCTCGCCGTGTCCACGAATTCCGGGGGATCATGGCGGACGATCCCCGGGCCCGGTGAACTCGCCGGCACCGGCGCGGACCCCCGGGTTGCCTTCGCCGACGACGGAAGCCTCCACGTCCTCTGGCGCGGCAACGACCACAACCTGCACCTTGCCCGAACCACGGATCTCGGCACCACGTGGCAGGGCCCGTGGCCGGTCGCCCCGGCCGGCATCGGGAGCACATGGTTCAGCACCCTCACGCCCGGGTCCGATGGACGCCTCGCCATGGCCTACATCGGCACCGCCGACCACGAAGGCCCGGCGTCCGAAGCGCCCGATGCCGCCGCATGGCATCTGTTCCTCTCGTACACCGAGGACGCCGCGAACGGCACCTTCGCCCACGAGCAGGTGACTCCCGCAGATGACCCCGTGCAGTACGGGCCCGTGTGCTATTCGGGCATGACCGGGTGCGCACGGGGCAGGAACCTCCTCGACTTCATCGACAGTGCGGTCACCCGTGACGGTCGATTCATCGTCGCGTTTGCCGACGGATGCGTGGATGGATGCGCCAGCGTGACCGAGAGCGGAAGCGACCAGGTCGCGGTGGCCCGCCTTGACGGGTGGGCGCTGCGTCCCGGCCCCGACAGGGGCGGCTCGGTCAGCCCCAACGAAGCGGCCATCGCAATGCCGATCACGGAGGCGGACGCCATGGCCTCCCTCGCCATGCTCGCCTCCTTCGGCCTCGCAGGAGGGCTCCTCGGGCTCCTCATCTGGCGCTTCTTCACATTCCTCGCCGGGTTCACGCGCCTCGCGCGCCACGACCTCCTCACCAATGATGCGCGGCAGGCCATCCTCGCCCATCTCAAGGCGGAACCGGGAGCGAGCTTCTCGGACCTGAAGCGGCTGACCGGCCTCGCCAACGGCGCCCTCACCCACCACGTGCGCATGCTGGAGAATGCGTCCCTCTTGCAGGCGAGGCGGGACGGATTCCGGACCCGGTATTATCCGGGCGACGCGCGCGTGGTCGTTGCGCCCTACACCACGTCCACGGAAGCCCGGTTCATGGACGCCGTCCGGGGCCGGCCCGACATCAGCCAACAGGATCTCGCGGAGGCCATCGGCGTGTCCCGCGATTCGGTCGCCTACCACGCCCGCAAGCTGCGGGCCCGCGGGCTCATCGATCTCGTGGCAGATGGCCGCCACCGACGCTACCGCCTGAGGATGGGCCCGAACGGGACGGGACGCGCCTCGCCCGCCGCCGACGGCGGGACCACGGAATCGGATGACGTGCGGAATGTTTCACCGGAAACCGCTTGATCCCAGGAGGAATCCCACACCCATGGCACGTCCCCGCATCCCCCATCTCCTGATCGCCCTCGTGTTCCTCGCGCTGCCCCTTGCCGGGTGCTTCGAGGGCGCGGTCCCCGACCTTTCCGAAGAGGACCCGGGCCCCACGCCTGCCACGTCGATCCCGGCACGGGTCCTGCGCCAGGATGCAAACGGAACGACCCTCCCTGTGGAGGAGGTCCTCGACGCCATCATCTTCGACACCGGCGCGACCGGCGGGGAACCGACCATGGGCATCACCTCGGACGGAACCCTCTTCACCATCGCCCGCGACCTCACCATGCGGAGCCGGGACGCCGGCGCAACCTGGGACATCGCGTATGATTTCAGCCTGAAGGGATCTCCGGTCGATCCCTTGTTCACGGCGGACCCCATGGTCCACGTGGACGCCGTCACGGACCGGGTCTTCACGAACCACATGTTCCCGGTCCTCCTCTGCTCCAGGATCGCTTGGAGTGATGACAACGGCGACTCGTGGATGGATCGCGACGGCGCCTGCGGCGCGCCGCCGTTCGACTACCAGAAGCTCGGGAGCGGGGTCCCCGGGCCGAAGGCGAATCCGTTCGTCGGCGCGTATCCGAGTGTCACGTACCTCTGCCACAACCGGAACGTGTTCGCCGTCGCCCCCGTGTACTTCCTCAGCAGCGGGTGTGTCGTCAGCTACGACGGCGGCCTCACGTGGCCCGTGGACCGGATCGCGGCGCGGCACGATGTCCACGGATGCGGCGGCGTCACGAGCTTTCCCGTGGTGGCGCCCGACGGTGTCGCGGTCCTCCCGTTCGGCAACGGCTGCAGCACCTTCCACATGGCCGTGAGCGAGGATTCCGGCCTCTCGTGGAACGTGGTCAAGGTCCCGGGCAAAACGGGCATGATCAGCACCACGCCCTCGGTGGCGTTCACGCCGGACGGCACCCTGTACGCCGCATGGAACGGCTACGACAACCTGCCGTACATCGCGCGCACCCGGGACCTCGGCAAGAGTTGGGATGGCCCGTGGCAGGTCGCGCCGCAAGGGGTGACGAGTGCCATGTTCACGACGCTGCGCGCCGGCGATGACGGGCGCATCGCCATGGCGTTCCACGGTTCCCGGGACACTGCCGAGTACCCGGCGAATGCGCCCGCTGATTCCCGGTGGCATCTCTTTGCCGTTGCGTCCCTCGACGCGGGCAGCGACGCGCCCACGTTCATGTCCATGCAGATGACGCCGGACGACGATCCCGTCCAGGTGGGCCCCATCTGCCACAGCGGGGGATGCCGGAACCTCCTCGACTTCATCGGCAGCGCGGTCGCCCCCGACGGCGCGTTCCATGTGGCCTTCGCGGACGGCTGCACCGACCGGTGTGCCGGGAATGCATCCGCGAAACCGGACGACAGTCGCGACGCCCGCGTCAAGGTGGCGCGCCTCGACGGGGTGCGGCTCACCGCCGGATGAGGCGCGGCCGGGCGTCGGACGCAAACGGATGCGGCACGGGGGCCGTCATCGGCCCGTGTCGCCGCCCTCACGGCCCCACAGATGCACCGTCCCCGACCCCTGCACATCCTCCCATTCGACCATGAGTCGCCATACTCCGCGCGTACCATCGACGCGCGTCTCCCCCTCGGACGTGAGGGTGAATGCCTGGGAGAACACGGTCTTCCCGGCCGCGTCCACGACGCGGACGTTGGCCTCGCCGGTGCCACGCAGGTCCCACGTGATGAGGCCATGGCCGTCCGGCACCTCCGCCTCGCACGAGACCGCCTCGTCCGCCGTCGTCCGGAACCACGCATTGCACACGGTGGCATCGGGCACGCAGCGCTGGGCGGGCGTTTCGCTCCAGCCGGTCGGACACGGGGGCACCGGGTCCGCCCCGGCCCCGGTGGCGCCCGGCGTCGTGGCTCCGGCGAACACCAGGAATGCCGCGAGGACGAACCCCGCTGCGAGGCCTCCCGCCGTGAGGGCGATGACGAGGGTCCGCGATACGGCCATGTCGCCGGCCATGACCACGATCCGTCAAGACGGTTTTCCACGCGCCCACCCCGAACGCCAAATACGGGGTCCGCCCTCGCCGGCCCCGGATGCGCCTCGACCGCGACAACATCAGGTTCACCTTCGAACCCTGCCCCGAGGAGGTGGCGTTCCGCTTCCGGGACGGCACCACCGCCCGATCCCTCTCCGAGTTCCGCGCCGAACTCGCGCGGCTGCCCGCCGCCGACCTCCATCATCATCGGTTGCACTTCGAGCACTGGCTCCGCGACATCCTCGGCGATTCCCCGCTCGCGGCGCGGGTCCGCACCTATGGCGCGGGCGACATGCCGCCGCCCACTTTCCGGGATGTTCTCGTGGACCTGGTGGACCGACGCCTCGACACGCTCACCCGCGTGCCGCAGCCGGTTCCCGCGAAACGCTCCCGGTTGGCCGCCCTCTTCGTCCGCCGCTGACCCCGTCCGGGAGGGGTCAGGGACTCCCCGCGGTAGCCGCCACCGTCAAGCATCGTACACGGATTCCGGGGTGGGACTACCATGAATGCCGCCTCCAAGACCCTGCGTTACGTGACCGAAAACTGCCCGTCGGGCAAGGAATTCTTCTTCATCGACGGCCACGTCGCGCACCATCTTGCCGAATTCCACTCACAGATTGCCGACGTTGCCGACCACGTCCTCGACTACCATCGCCACCATTTCGGCCACTGGCTCCGCGACGTCATCGGCGACCGTGAACTCGGTACGCGCGTGGACGACCACGGGCGGTCGAACGCGAACGCGACCGTGCTCCGCACCATGATCATGGACCTCGTCGCCGAACGCCTCCCGCGCACGCCGAGGAAGAGCATGAGCGGCAAGGTCGCGGTGAGTGTGGGCCGGGACCAGGACGCGGAGCCGAAAGCCGCGAAGCAGGGCTCCGGCGGCAAGTCCGGCTCGTCCGCCTCCAAGAGGAAGGGCAAGCCCGGCACCGCGTCGTGAAGCGGACGCATGCCCGGGCCCGCATGCCGGTTCACAGCATGGCGCCCGCGGCGAGCCACATCCCGCCATCGACGGTGAGGCAATCCCCGTTGACGTACGGGTGGGCAAGGAGGAGCATGGCAGCGAACGCCATGTCCTCCTCCGTGCCGAACCGGCCCGCCGGGATCTTCTCGAGGATGCGCTGCTTCGTCTCCTCATCCGGGAACAGGCGCTTCCCGGCTCCCTCGGTATCCACGGGCCCGGGTGCGAGGGCGTTCACGCGGATGCCGCGACCGCCCCATTCCACGGCAAGGCTCCGCGTCAGGTTCAGGACGCCGGCCTTCGCAGCTCCCGAATGGCTGACGAGCGGCGCCGCCTGCCACGCGTACGTCGCCACCACGTTCACGATGTCGCCCTTCTCCCGTTCCAGCATGCGCTGACCCACGGTGCGCGTCACGTTGAAGGTGCCGTTGAGGACGATGTTCGTGACACTCGCCCACGCGTTCGGACTCATCGCATCGAACGGGACCACGAAGTTCCCGGCCGCGTTGTTCACGAGGATGTCGATGGGGCCGAGCTCGTTCTCGACCTTCTCCACAAGGGCTTCCACGCCTTCGAGGTCGCGCACGTCCACGGTGTCCGCGAACCCGCGGCTGCCCGTGGCCTCGATCTCCTTCAACGTCGGTGCGAGGTGGTCCATGGACCGGCTTGCGATGGCCACGTTCGCTCCGTGCTCCGCGAACTTGATCGCCATCTGGCGACCCATGCCGGTGCCGCCACCTGTGATGAGGGCGGTACGGCCTGCGAGGAGATCCGGGCGGAAAGGGGATTGCATCAGGCCCCGAACGCGCCGGACACGCAAAAGCGTACAGGGTCCCGGTGTGCGGTTGGTGGTCACCGCGCGGCTTAAGGCCCGCCCGCGCTCTGTGGCCGGATGTGGATGCGCCGACGCCGACCGCGGCCCACCGGGTCGAGTCCTTCGCGATCGGGGAACTTCCGGAGGATGTGGAATCCGAAGCCGCCGCCGCGGCCACGACCTTCCATGAGACCCCGGCATTCGGCCGCGCCTTCGCAGCATCCGGTGCGCCCGTGCGACTCGTCCGTGTCCTCGGCCCGGACGCCTCAGACCAAGGCGAATCCGTTGATGCCGCCGCGGCCGACACGGGCGCGGGCACGGGCCCGGATGCGGCCCGCGTCCTCGGCCATGTCCTCGTCGTGGAGGAACGTGGTCCCGCGGACCACGGGACTTGGGTCGGCCTCTCGCAACCTGCCCTGCGCCCCGCTACCGAGCCGCGCGCGTTCTTCGACGCCCTCTTCGCGGGCGCACGCGGGGACCGGATCGTCACGGCGGCATGGCGCGACATCACGGTGACCCGCGTGGGGGCCCCATGGATCGAAGCCGCGCGCGCGGCAAGCGACGCCCTCGGAGGCCGCCTCGTCGAAGGGGACTTCATCACCCACGTCGTCGACCTGACCGAAGACGTGGACACGTTGTGGGCCGGTCTCGACCGCAAGCACCGCAACATGATCCGCAAGGCGGAGCGCCTGGACGTCACCGCCGGACCGGCGGACCCCCGGGGATTTGCCGCGACGTACGCACTCCTCTCCTACGAGACCTGGGCGCACTCCGGGCTCAAGGGCCCCTCTGCCGCATACTATGATGCGTTGATCCAGGCCGGAAGCCCGGACGACCGCATCCTGAACTACGTCGCCCTCGACGTGGACAGCATGCCGGTGGCGGGCGCCATCATCGTCGTGGACGGGGCGCGGGCCACATACCTCCACGGTGCCTCGTTGCCGGGGGAGAGCACGGGCGCATCCACCCTCCTCCAATGGACCATCATCCGGGACCTTGCGACGCGCGGCATCCACGCGTACGACATGGGCGGTTGCCCGACGCCCGGCGGGGCGGATGAGGACGCGCGCCTCGCCGGCATTCGTCGTTTCAAGGAGCGGTTCGGCGGCGCCGTGGAATCATGGCGCGTGTTCCAGGTGTTGATCGATCCTGAAGCGTACGCCGTCGTGAAGGGATCGGCCGATCGCGGAGCAGAACCCTCAAGCCAGGCCGGTCCCGGCAGTTCGTGAGGCGACGATCCGGCGCCCGGGCCACTTCCGCAGGCCGGGCGCATTTGCGTGCATGCCCTGATGGCGGTGGCGACCGGGCCCATGCAAGGCAGCATTCATGCCGCGGCGGCACTTGGCCGGTCCATGGCGCCCCGCACGTCCGTCTTCCCCCCGGACCTGTTCGCGTTCCTCGCGGACCTCTCGAAGAACAACAACCGCGAGTGGTTCAAGGCCAACCAGGACCGCTTCGAGGAGAGTGTCCGCGAACCCTGCCTCGACTTCATCCGCATGGTCGGCCCCCGCCTTCGCGACATCAGCGAGCATGTGATGGCCGAGCCGAAGAAGGTCGGCGGGAGCCTCATGCGCATCCAGCGGGACACGCGGTTCTCGAAGGACAAGACGCCGTACAAGGACTGGCTCGCCATGCGCTTCCACACGAAGGCGGACGACACCGGCGCCGGCATCGGGTTCTACCTTGCGCTCACCGCGGAAGGCGCGTCCGCCGCGGGCGGCATCCACGAACCGGAGACCGCGACCCTGAACAAGGTGCGGGATGCGATCGTGGCGGATCGGAAGCGCTGGCATGGGGTGTTGAAGAAAGTGGACCTGAACCGGGATGCGGCGCAGTTGAAGGGCGCGCCGCGCGGGTATGCGAAGGACGACCCGGATGTTGAGGATCTGCGGTTGAAGTCGTTCTACGCGGTCACGCCGTTCACTGCCAAGGAGGTGTTGTCGGCGGGATTCCCTGATCGGTTTGTGAAGGAATGTGCATCCATGGCACCGCTTCAGGAATTCCTGGCCGATGCGATCGGGTTGCCGTGGTAACGGTTCGGATGTTCTGGGACTGGTTTTGAATGCCGGGTTTGAGCAGGGTTTCCGGTTGTCTATCATTGGTCCCAATTTCACACAGAGAGCACAGAGTCACGGAGAGCACAGAGGTGGTGGCCCGAAGTGGCTGCGTCTTTTTCGATGTCTCTGTGCTCTCTGTGTCTTTGTTTCCGCGTTGCTGATGGGCTTGGAGCGGTTGTTCCGGCTGACCTGCATCGCTGCCGATTTCACACCGAGGTTACCGCGTCACGGTGAGCACAGAGGCGGTGAAAAGAAATGACCGCGTCCTTTTGGGCGTCTCTGTGCTCTCTGGGCCTCTGTGCTCTCTGTGTTGAAAAGTGGGATTGAATCCAGGCAACCGGCCCTGGAAGTCAGTCCCCGAACCCCACATTCCGTACCACTCGAACCCGAACCCCACATTCCGTACCGCCCGAACCCGAACCCCGCGTTCCGTACCCCGAGTACCCGAACCCCGCAATCCGTGCAGCCTCACCACGTTCTCCACCCCCGCGACCCTTATGTGGGCGTCCCCCTGTCCCCGCCTCGTGCGAGCCGCCATCCTGCTCACCCTTCTGGTCGCAGTCGTCGCCGGAGGAATCATCCTCGCCATGCCCGACGACGCGGTCCCGGCGGCCGCGAGGGACGATGGCCCGCCGACCCTCGCCCTCGGCGGGCTCGTCACCCGCGCCGACCCCGCGTGCGCCCTCTGCCACTACGGCTGGCGCGACGTGATCTTCGTGGAAGGGAACGTGACGCCGCAGCCGGACGGGACGGGTTCGCGGGTCCGACTCACGGTCGCGCCGACGAGCACGTTCAACCTCACGGACCTCAGGCTCCTGGACCCCACCGGCCTTGTGGATGCCACGCCGAGCCTCCTCGCCATCACGAGTGATGCGGTCACGAACCGGCTTGCCCCGGCCACCGGCGGATTCGACGTGCCCGGTGGCGCCGGGGGAGTCAACCTTCGCATCCTCCCCACGAACGAGTTTTCCCGCGCGCTCCTGCACGTCGTCCTGGAAGGTCCGGGTGGACGCGTGGAAGCCACGTCCCGCGGGAGCGTGAGCATGACCCTGGACCCACCCGGCGGACTTCAGCGCGGGGATTACCGGTGGACCGTCACCCTTGTGGACGGCCCCCGCGTGGAGGAAGCGCTCCGGGTCCGGTACGACATCGCCCCCTCAGCGGCCCACCTCGCCCCACTCGCCACGGGCGAGGCACCCGCGGTCTTCACCTTCGACGTGGACGGCCCCCTGCCGGACGGCTATGTCCTCGCCGTCCGCAGCGAGAACCATCACCCCGTGGACCCGTGGCTGCTCCCGAACTGGGGCGACCACGCGGACTACGTGCTCTGGGTGGCACCGAAACGGGTCGAGGGGAATGCGACGCCCGCGGTGGCCGGTCCGCCCGCGAACCGGACCGCGTCCGCGTTGCCCTACACGCCGCCGTTCGACGCGTCCTGGCCCGACGGCGACCGCGCAACCATCCACCACGAGCGCATCGACGCCACCCTCGTCAGGTCCCAGGACTCCCACGGCGAGTGGCTCCGCCGCGCGAACTACATCGAGCGCCCCGAAGCCGAGCACGCATACCCGCCGCTGCCCCCGGGCACGAGCCACGTGGAAGTGAGAATCACCTGGGCCACGCGCACGCCGGCGAGTCCATCGTCGGAATGGTTCCTGTCGTATTCCCTGGGCACGCAGGGACCCACCTTCTTCTACCCGCCCGCCGACGAGACCGGGCCCGGCGTGCTGAACTACGTGATCCCCGTGGATCCGAGCGACTGGGAGACCGGGCCGGACGGCGGATTCCAGGCGCTCCCGCTCATCCGGATGGTGGACGGTCGAGCCGCCTTCGACGGGTGGCGGGAGATCGTGGTGGACGCGGTGCGGGACCCCTCACTCGGATAGGTGCGCAAGAAGCAGGTCCAGCGCCGCCTCAACGGTACGCTCACGGACGGCTTCCCGATCGCCTCCCAACTGAAGCGGGAGCACGCGCGCGCCCCCGTCCCAGGCGAGGCCCACAAACACGCGCCCCACAGGGACTCCGGGCGGGGCGGCCGGGCCTGCGAAACCCGTGATACTCAACCCGAGATCAGCATGGAATCGGCTCAGCACCGCCTGCGCCATCCCGGACGCGACCGGTGCCGAGCCTGCGCCCTCGCGTTGGATGAGGGCGGCATCGATGCCGAGGAGCTCCTGTTTCACGTCATCCGTGTACGCGATGATGCCACCGCGGAAGACCTGGCTTGCACCCGGGATGCTCGTGAGGCGCGCGCCGAGGAGGCCGCCGGTCATGGATTCGGCGACGGCGAGGGATTGCCCTGCTTCCTGCAGGGCTCGGATCACGGCCTCCGGGAGTGACGGGGTCAATGGGTGCGGGGAGGGGGGGTCGCGGTATCAGGGTGTCGGCCCTCCGGGTCTGCGGCTTTGATGACTTGTTGCGGGCCGAGGGAGTATTTTGACTTCCATCAACACGGAGAAGCGGAGCAACGGAGGCTCGAAGAAAATGGGCGGATTGGGCTGGGACCGCAGGGATGCAAGGTCGTTGTGCCGAGTCAAGTATCGTCCAAACCTTTCGAAATCTCCGCATCTCCGTTGCTCCGTACCTCCGTCGGTACTTGGCCAATTGGGTCCGCTTCGCGCCGTTTGTGGCCAAGCCCCGACGGAATTCCTTCCCGGCACGTCACTTTGGGTCCGGCCTACGCGGCGAAGCCGCTCCGGCCGTAGGGTGGCGTGCCGGGGCGAAGGGGGCTTTGCCCCCTCCGCGCCTC
>JBFILE010000039.1:0-17008 GCA_041599855.1 Thermoplasmatota archaeon | reverse complement strand
TCCGCGGTTGCGCTGAAGAGCAGATCCGGTGTCGCATACGCGCCCACATCGTCGAAGGTCCAGAGGGCAAGGCCGGTGTTCGCATCCACGAGCTGGATGCGGTGGGTGAAGGTGCGGTCGATGATGCCGGTTGCCGTGTACTCGTAGGTCAGGATGCCCGTGCCGTTCGCCGTGGGCGCCGTGCCGAGGACGAACGTGAGGCCACTTGACGAGAACCGGACGGGCACATCGAGGCTGCGGTTCCAGATGACGGTGCCGTCCGCACCGCTCACGGCCCAAAGGTGATGCGGGGCGCCGTACACGCGGCCGTTCACCTGAACGGTGGCCCAGTCGGTCCCGATGCGGTTGGTGCCCGAGGCGCACCCGTCATAATCCAGGCAATACTCGTCAAGGGCGATGTCGTCCACACCGTCCCCATCGACATCTCCGATGTCGTACGTGTAGGACAGTGTGAGGTTCTCCTCGAAGCGGTCCTTGGTCTCGCCACCTGCGAGGATGTGGGCGACAACCCCGGCTTCCGGGACGTTGTAGCCGAGGGTGCGGTAATAGTCGGCGACCAGGGCCATGTGCTTCATGGGTGCGACGCCTTCGCCGTCACCTGCGAGACCCGTGACGAGGGTCTGGAGGGGGCCGCCGCGGATGAGTCCGTCCGGGTGCGTCGAATCGGCGGCCACTTCGGGGCCGTTTGCCGATGGCTCCTGTCGGGTGCCCTGCGGCGCGATGCCGGGCGCGAATGCGGAATCCCCCATGGGCCCGGCGGGTCCGCGAATCAACGGGACGTCGGCGAGGCCGGCAAGGGACGTGGCAGTCGCGAGGGCGGGATCGATGACGTCCGCGACCGCGGGCACACCGATGGCTTCCGCGTGGCCGAGGAACGGCGCGGCAGCCGACGAAAGGAGCACGGCGGTGAAACCGAATCCGAGGATCGCCGCCGCCGCGCCGCGGCGGGACAGGATGGCGAGGGTCGCGACACCCGCGCCGATTCCGAGGGCAAGGGCGATGCCGAGCGCAAGGAGCGTATCCACGAGGGTCGTCTCGGTGCCTGCATCATTGGAATAGGGCTCGAAGATGAGGGTCGTTGGCGGGTTCCCGCGGAGTTCCGGCGCCTGCCAGAGGGTGGTGCCCTCGGGGGTCACGAAACCGAAGCCGTTCACGACCTCGTTCCGGCGATCGAAACTGAACGCCTGCATGTTGAAGGAGAACAGGGTGCGACCGGCGGCATCATCCGCACAGCGGGCGCCGAGGGCCGTGATGTCGATGGAACTCGTGGCCGCGCGGGGGGCCGGATCGTTGTACACGGGGCGGCGCCACACCTGTTCGCCGGAGACGATGTCGAAGCGCGTGAGGTCGAAGCGGCGCGAGTGCCCGCCGAACGTGGTCACGAAGGGTTCGGCCCCTTCGCACGCGACGACCCGGCCGTCCGGGCCCCACGCATCGAGGGAGCGGATGACGGAACCATCCGCGCCGCTCTTCACCTCGTAGTTGTGGCTCGACATGGCAAGAAGCACCTGGTTCCTGCCGGTCGGCGCCTGGTACTGCGCGGGAGTGATCAGGTCCTTGACGCCGTCGCCGTCCCAGTCGAAGGGGGCAAGGCTGTCCTGGAACTGGGAGAGGGACATGGAGTACGAGACGAACGAGTTCTGCGAGAACGTCCGCTCATACGACCACATGGTGCCTCCATCCGTCGCATCAAGGACCGCGAGGCGCACGAACTTGGGCGGGAACCGACCGCCGCGGGGCGGAGGCGTCGGCAGGTCGAGGAGACCGATGCCGACGAGGGCCGGCGCCCCATCGTCCACTGCGAGGGATTCGGCGAAGCCCCAGCCCTGTTGGCGCACGTCCCAGATCTTCGTCCCGTTCGCGCCCGAGAGGGGCACGAAGTGGGTGCGGAAGCGACCGTTCACGGTGCCGTCCATGTTCTCCTCGATGGCGAGGTAGAGGGCCATGGGGTCCGGGCGGCCGTCCCCATCGATGTCGTCCAGGATCTGGCCGTGGACCCACACGAGCTGCTCGTACGGCTCTTCAACAGGGGGATTCGGCCGGGCGGCAAGATGGTCGAGGATGACGGTCTCCCACACGGTGGCGCCGCTGCCGTCGACTTCTCCTGCAAGCGCCATCATGCGCATGCCCTTCGCGTACCGGTGGATCTTCTCTCCGGTGATCGGGTTCCGCTCCTCGCTGGAGCGCGGGTTCGTGAGCGTGAGTTGATCGAGGATGATCTCCGGTTCCGCATCGCCCGCAACATCGGCGACGCCCGTGAGGAAGCCCACGATGATGGAGTCGGGGTCTGCGTTCGCGTCCACGTCCCGCGTCCAGCGGAGGGTGCCGGTCTTGGCATCCACGAGGCGCACATGGTCCCCGGAATACGTGTCCGCAAATTCGAACGGGTGTTCAAAGGTGGGCGTGTCCGCCGTGATCTCGAAGGCGTCCTCGACACGCTGGAAGTTGATGTCCGTGGTCTTCAGGACGAGCTTCGTTCCGCTCGGGGAATCGTACGCGAGGAACCCGGTCGGGAATTCCTGCACGTTCATCGCCGTCACGATGCCGAAGAGGGATTGGTACTGGGTGATGGACCCTGCCACACGGAAGACCCAGAGGTCCTCGCCCGTTGCGCCGGTGATCCCGTGCACGCGCGTCTCGAATTCCGTGACGCTCGCACCCGAGAAGGGCACGCTGAAGCGGCCCGTGACCGCAAGGTCGATGCCGATGAAGTCGCACACGCCGTCGCCGTCGAGGTCGGCAGCGTCCGCCATGTTCTGGGGCCCACGGGGCAGCGCATCACCGTAGCGCACGTACGAGATGCCGCTCGGCAGCACAAGCTGCGTGTAGAACATCGGATCGCGCTTCCACAGGATGCTCGCATCCGCGCCGCTGATGGCCTTGAGGCGCGCCGAGCCCGACCGGTCGAACGGCGGGTTCATGAGGGCCATCTCGTGGCCGAGCACGTCCTCGATGCCGTCGCCGTCCATGTCGCACGCGGGGCGCGCGTCAAGGAAGTTGAGGCCGGGAGGCAGCGGGCGGGTGGACGCGGCCGCGAGCCCATCCGCATCCGCCCCGCCCGGGACATCGCCCGCAAGGCGGGGCACGGTGCCGATGGGCAGGAGCCCCTGGGACTCGAGCTGGGCGACGAGCGCCTGTTGCAGGTATTGTTCGACGCCGCCGTGGTCGGCAAGACCCAGCAGGTAGTCCGCACCCGGGAGGGACGGCGTGAGACGAGCCATGTCGGATGCCGCGTCGCTGACGGCTGCGTCGTCGGCTCCCGCGCTGGACGCGGCCGCTGGGACCCCCGCAAGGAGGTTCAGCACCACGACGGCGAGGACGATGTTCCGGAACCCTGGGCGGATACTCATGATGGACACCTTCACGACCCCTTGACTTCCACCTGGGTGGAATCCGTTCCCTCTTCGACGCCCGCGACGGAATCCGTCAGGCGTCCCGTGATCCGCTGCGTGATCAGGGTCGTGGCATCAAGGCCATGACCGAGCGCTTCGGCGAGGGTTTCACAGTAGACGATGGTGATCTTCTCGCGGATGTGCTCATCCACGAGGAGTTGGCCCTTGAGGCCGGCGGGCACGACGGCATACTTGTAGCCGAGGAACGCGGCGGTCTCGATGCGCTGCAACGTGGATCGGACTGCACGCAGCGTGCCGCTCACGGTGACTTCACCGATGAACACGTACTGCTGGCGGACGGCGATCGATTCGAGGGCGCTCACGGCGGCGATGCCGGCCGCGATGCCGATGCCTTCCGCGGTGGCTTCGTTGTGGCCGAAGGTTGCATCCACGTGGACGTCATGGTCCGCGATCGCATTCCCCTTGAGGAGTTTCAGCACGGCGCCCACGTTCTCCACCGCGGAGCCATGCACCTTCTTGAGGCCGGGGCCCATGATGATGGCGCCGCCGTGGCGTGACAGAGCCGGGACGACCGCCGCTTCGATGGGGACGATGAGGCCGGCGGGTTCACCGACTTCGCCCGTCCCGACAACGGCAACACCGTGGGCGACGCCCACGATCTCACCCATGGTGCGGTGGATGCCCTCGGTCTGCATGGAATTCTCGATCTCCTTCTCCATGATCTGCTGTTCGAGGGAGCGGCTCGCCGTCTTCGCCATGCGCACGTGCTCGATGGTCACGAGGTCCGCGTTGGCGGACCGCGCGAAGTCGCCGCTCGTGCGGACGAGACCGCCGAGTTCACGAAGGCGCAGGGTGAGCTTCCCGGTCCGGCCGGAGCGGCGCTGCGCTTCCCGGATGACCTCGGCGATGGAGGCCGCGTCGAACTCGGGGATCTTCCCGTCACGCTTGACTTCCTGCGCGACGAACTGGATGAGTTTCGCGCGGTTCGCGTGGGTGTCGTCCATGACGCTGTTCACGTACACCTCGTATCCGTACCCGCGGATACGGCTCCGGAGAGCCGGGTGCATACCGACCTGCATGGTGGCATCCGGCGGCTGGACGGCGTCCAGGTTCCCGGCGGCCACGAGGATGAAGTCGCACGGCACCGGCTCACTGCGCACCATGGCGCCACTCGACGATTGGGACTGGCCGCTGATGGCGTAGGTCCGGTCCTGCATCGCGGTGAGGAGCGCCTGCTGGCTCGAAAGCCGGAGGACGTTGATCTCATCGATGAAGAGGATCCCCTTGTGGGCGCGGTGGATGGCACCGACTTCCACACGGTGGTGGCTCGGGGTTTCAAGACCGCCGCTCTGGAAGGGGTCGTGACGAACGTCGCCGAGGAGGGCCCCGGCCTGGCTGCCGGTCGCATCCACGTAGGGCGCGACTTCCGCTTCCGCGCCGTGCTCGATGAGGAGCTTCGGCACGAGCGCTTCCTTCGACGGCCGGTTCTGGCTGGAGAAGTAGATGAAGAGGAGCGCGATGAGGAGACCGAACGCGAAGATGAGGATGCTCTCGTTGAGGAACAGCCACACGTAGAGGCCGCCGAGGATGAGACCGAGGGCCGCGGTCCACTCGAAGAGTTGCCAGTACAGGATCTTCTTCGTCGCCTTGCGGTCGTACTTCTCGATGATCTTGCGCCCGATGCCCCCGTCCACCTTCAGGACCTTGGGGTTGTTCATGTTCTTCGTGTTGTTGTACACGACGACGTCGGACTGCTTCTCGCTCGGGAGGACTTCGGTCATCGCCTTTGCGAGCATGGACTTCCCGGTACCCGGGTCGCCGATGAGGAGGAGGTTCCGCTTCTGTTCCGCGGCCTTGAGGGCGACGGCAACCGCGTTGTCCTGCCCGATGACCTGGTCGATGAGCCGGAGAGGCACCTTCACGTCGTCCGTGTTGGTGACGCCCGTGGACTTGATCCAGACATGGGGGTCGGGGTGCAGGTCGTGGTCCTCACGGGCCACGGCAAGGAGGTCGATGCGCTCGCGCTCCGGTGCCGCTGGCGGTGCTGCGGTCTCGACGCCGTTCTGCGTTTCAGGGGCGGGCGCGGCATCCGCTGCTTCGACCTGGATGTCGACGGGAGTGCCTTTCGTGTCGACGGCGGAGACGACCGGGGCCGTGTCCTTTTCGTTGTCCTTCCTGGATGTCTTGGTATCGGAACTCATTCTGTCGGCGCCTCCACAGTCTGTTTCTTCTTCGCAAGGAGGAGCCTTGCGACCATGGCGCTGGCAAGGATGCCAGCTCCCGCGCCATAGATGGCGGGGTTCGTCCCCGCCGTTGCGAGGGGGACGGGCGGGACCGTGGTCCCGAGGGGGGGAATGGGGATCGGGAAGTTCTCCTCGATCACTTCCCCGAAGCGGACGTAGCCGTAGTCACCGAAGGCCGCGAATTCGCGGTCCTTGCCGGTGTCGGGGTCCGTCCAGATCACAATGGAATCATGGAGGTCGTTGAATGCGCCGGTGCCGAAGCCCTGGATCGTGGGCGCGTACTGGACGCGGTTCACGGTGCCGAGGCCGAGGTCCACACGGCCCTGGTACGACCCTTCGGCGCGCACGGCGGCGAAGACCTTGGTGAACTCGGGTTTCTCCCCGCGGTCCTGGCTCGCTTCCGCCACCTCGTAGCGCTCCATGTAGATGAGGTGCAGGTTCCCGGAGACCGGCGCAAAGGCGGCGGCCGTGACGCGGGCATCCAACAGGGGGGCGTCCGCGACACTGGTGAGGTCCTTCCCGAACTCCTCGGGGCTGGACCAGCGCGCGCCCATTTCGCCGTACGAGATCTTCACGCTCGCGTCGCCGTTCCCGGTGAGGCCGGAGGCGATGGCGATCATGAAGCCTTCCGCGCCCCGGGAGACGAGGAGGACCTTGCCTTCCTGGATGGGCGTGGATGCGACATGGCGTTGGATGGAGGCCGCGGTGTCGATCGCGTGGATCTGGAGGGTGCCGGCTGCGGCGCCGTTCGGCGTCGCGTAGCCTTGATCCGGCATGCAGCCGATGAAGATCTCGCGGCCGACCACGAGGGGATTCGTGATGTCGCGGCACGGGCCGATGCGGTTCGAGGCGTCCATCGCCTGCCACATGGCGCCGTCGTCCGGGTTCGTGGTGACGACCTGGATGAAGGACGCGGGCCCGGATCCGACGGCATCGAGGAGGGCATCCTCGCGGACGCTCTCGCGCCAGAGCACGACGACCTTGTTCGTGTCGCGCACGTACGTGGCATGGAGGTTGTCGATGAGGTTCGATCCCTCGTTCTCCGCATGCACGATCTTCGTGTTCACGTGGTAATCGACCGGGCGGTTGATGCGGTGCGCCTTCCAGAGGCCGACCCCGTATTCGAAGGGGCCGCTCGCGGGCGCCGTCTCGGTCCCCCGCGGGCGGTGGGCGTAGAGGCTCGCGAGGTACAGGCGGCCTTCGCCGTCGAGGGTAATGGCATTGTCCTCTCCGAAGACCTCGCGCTCGTTCGAGAGCGAGTCGGGCGCGTAGTACGGCATGTCCTGCCAGCCTTGGCCGAAGTCCGTGGTGCGGAAGGTGGTGTGGGGCTGGTGGACGCTGTTCATGCGGCTGCGGTCGGATGGGGGCTGGTTGTCCGGCACCGGGTGGAGGCCGCTTCCGCCGTGGAGGGCATGGAATGCAATGAGGGAGGAATCGTACGGATCCACGACCATGCGCGGTTGGCTCATGATGTCGTGCTCGTCAAGGATGTAATAGGGGCACGCGAGCGCAGCCGTGGGGTTCGCGCCGCCTTCCCCATCGGTGGGGGTCGCGCAGCGGAAGCGCAGCGAATACTCGCCGGCCGCCTCGGACGCCTCGAAGGTGAGGGGGCCGGTCGCCGGGTACAATCCGGTGACGTGGGGTGTCTCCGGGAATGCGAGGGCGTTCAATTGCGCCAAGCCACGCGCGCCTTCGGCTTCATGGAGAAGACCCGTGTGGGCCGCGGCGCCGGGCGCCACGAGAACCACGGCGAGCGTGATTGCGAGAATCAAGGATCGGTCGAATGATACCAATGGAATTGCCTCCCCGAAGGGTGCCCGGACCTCCGGGCATGTGTCGTCCGCGGCACCCCGCCTCAAGGGGTTATGCGATAGGCCCTCGTACTGAATGGCCTATAAAACGTTTTCTTGCGTAATCGTTCACCACCTGATGCGTCTGGAGCATGCGCCGTGCGGGTGGGGGAAAAGCATTAGGAGGGGGTGTTGGCGGATTGCGGCGAGAATCCAAACTCGATCCCGATTCCACGCGGGTGGGGCCTCATGCGCTCCGTGCATTTCGCATATAGGGTCTGATGAATTCGTCGGCAGGAAATGGGCGCAAAAACCCCGGTTGGCGTGTCGGCATCGGCGAAGAACAAGGGGGTGGGTCGGAGCCCAGTCAGCCATGCGGCTTCCGTGCCGTTGGCCATGGAATGCGGACGAGAGGATGGCCGTTCATCCATCGCGCCCCGCCAAGAACAAAATGACTCACCGCAAGGTGAGGGCGGGCGCGCCCAGGAATGGGTCGTGCTCCCGGCCCGCCTGCCCGTGGCAGCGCGCCCAAAAGGCGCCTGCCCACGTGGAGGCCGTTACGCCGCCAGCGCCTGCATCTGGTTCTTCAGCTCGCTCTCGCGCTCCGTGTACTCACTGATCTTCTGGGTGATCTCGTTGCGTTTGGTTTCGAGGGCGGCGAGTTTCGTCTTGCCAGCCTCAGCGAGGACACGGCCACGGTCCACATCGGCTTCCAGCTTGTCGATGGCCTTCCGGTTCAGCTTCAGGCGGGCCCGGAGGGCGCGGAGCCGGCGTTCCGTGTGCTTGAGGCGCTCGCGCGCAATGAATTCGCGGAACACGTCCATGAGGGTACCTGTTCGTGATAGTGCCTCTCATGGCTTCAATGTGATGGGGGTTGTCAAGCCGCAGAAGTCGCCGCCAGCTTCCTGACGCGGGGGCCGCTTCACTACCCCTTGCGCATGAAACGAGTGGGCGGGGCGGCGCCGGGCGCACTGATTCGGTCCGGTCCCGGCCGCAAAAGCGGGGCATGGGTCCGGATCGAGGGGCTCAGAATTCCTCGATCTTCCGCTGGAACCGGTGCTTCTCGCCCGGGATCTCCACCGGGTATTCCCCGGTGACGCAGCCGAGGCACAGGTCCTTCCGCGGGAGTCCGATGGATTCCACGAGGCCCTCCACGGGCAGGTATGCGAGGCTGTCGGCGCCGATGTGCTCCTGGATCTCCTTGACGCTCATCTCGGCGGCCACGAGCTCCCGGCGCGTGTTCATGTCGATGCCGAGGTAGCAGGGTGCGATGATCGGCGGCGAGCCGATGCGCACATGGACCTCCTTCGCGCCGGTCGCCCGCAGCATGCGGATGATGCGGCGCATCGTGGTGCCTCGGACGATCGAGTCGTCGATGAGGACGACGCGCTTCCCGTCCACCACGCTCTTCACCGCGTTCAGCTTCGTTCGCACGCCGAGGTCGCGCGCCCGCTGATCCGGCATGATGAACGTGCGGTGCACGTACCGGTTCTTCATGAGGCCCTCGCTGAACGGGATGCCGCTCGCGTACGAGAATCCGAGGGCGTGGGTGCGTCCCGAGTCGGGGACCGGAACGACGACGTCCGCCTCGACCGGGGACCCTTCCCAGAGGCGCTTGCCGATCCCGACGCGCACGTTGTACACGTCCCGCGTATCCATGACACTGTCCGCACGCGCGAAGTACACGTACTCGAACATGCAGTGGGCGTGGCCTTCGTGGATGATGTTCAGCGTCGGTCCGCCGGGGCGGTGGGTCTTCACGCCTTCCTTCGTGACTTCGAGGATCTCGCCGGGTTCCACGTCGCGGATCAGGGTCGCGTCAAGGACGTTGAGCGCCGTCGATTCGCTCGCCACCACGTGGCCGCCGTCGGGGAGCCGCCCGTAGCAGAGGGGCTTGATCCCGAGGGGGTCGCGCACCGCGTACACGGTGTCCCCGTGGAGGATGACGAAGCAGTAGGAGCCCGTGAGCCGGACCATGGTGTCCCGGATGGCCCTCACGTGGTTCGTGGGGTTCCGCGTGAACTCGTGGGAGAGGATGCGGGTCGCAACCTCCGTGTCGCTCGTGGTGAGGAAGCCCCACCCCTGGGCCTGCAGCTCCTCCCGCAGTTGACCCGAGTTCACGATGTCGCCATTGTGGGCGAGAGCGATCTCGCCCGCCCCACCCGCCACGACGATCGGTTGCGCGTTCTCAAGGGCGGATCCGCCCGTCGTCGAGTAGCGCACGTGCCCGATGCCGGCGACGCCTTCCAGCTTCCCGAGGGTCTCGGGATTGAAGGCCGTGTCCACGAGGCCACCACCGCGGGCCACATGGATCTTGCCGTTCATGGTCGCAATGCCGGCCGCTTCCTGCCCCCGGTGCTGGAGGGCGCGCAAGGCATAGAAGGCGAGGGGGGCAGCGGGGTCCGTGGACACCACGCCGACAATCCCGCACTGGTCGCGCACCTGGTCGTCATCCGCCTCGTCGAAGGGGATGCCGTGTTCCGCGCCGTCGGGCGGGCTGGAGCGTGTTTGCTCGTCTGCCAGGTCCGAAAAGGGGTCGCTCGCGGGCGCTTGGTCGCGCTCGGCCGGGGCCACGAGGGCGGAATCGGAGGTTTTGCTTAAATGTGTATGGGGGGTGGTTGGTCGTGGGTCTCCGGGTCATGTCTGGCGTTTCGAATGCGGGGCGGCCGACCCGGGTAGCCGATACCTTTTTGTAGAAGCCTTCGTTTACCGCCGATTCGGTGACACCTGTGGAACCCGAGGACGACCGCCAGCGGAAAGGACGAAACGACCCGTTCGACGACCCCTTCTTCCGGGGGTTCCCGTCGTCCCTGTTCTCGAACTTCACCCGTGAATTCGAGCGCATGCAGCAGGAGATGGAGGATCTCATGAAGGGCGCCCTCGCGCAGCAGGCACGCGGCCAGAAGCCCGGCGAGCCCTTCGTGTACGGATTCTCCATGAAGGTCGGCCCCGACGGGAAACCGAACCTCCAGCACTTCGGCAACGTGGGCCCGGCCCGCGCCGGTGGCCCCGCCGATGGGCGCGAGCCCCTGACCGACGTCATCGAAGGCGGCCAGGACATCAGCGTCACCTGCGAGCTGCCCGGCATCTCGAAGGAGGACGTGAATCTCCACGTGTCCGACGACCGGATCACGATCCGCGTGGACACGCCCCGCAAGTACTACAAGGTGATCCCGCTCCCGACCCCGGTCGTTCCGAAGAGCGCGAAAGCGACCTTCAAGAACGGCGTCCTCGATCTCACGATCGCAAGGCGCCAGGAACGCCGCGACCCCGGCGAGCGCGTATCCATCGACTGAGTCGATGGAACTCCCACTCAACCCCGAGAAGATTCAATCATAGAGGTGTGACACATGATGGGCAACCAGCAACCGATCTATATCCTCAAGGAAGGAACGCAGCGCACGAAGGGCCGAAGCGCCCAGTCGAACAACATCCTCGCGGCCAAGGCCGTCGCCGAAGCGGTCCGCTCCACCCTCGGCCCCAAGGGCATGGACAAGATGCTCGTGGACTCCATGGGCGACGTCGTCATCACGAACGATGGCGCGACGATCCTGAAGGAGATCGACGTCCAGCACCCCACCGCGAAGATGATCATCGAGGTCTCCAAGACCCAGGAGAGCGAAGTCGGTGACGGCACCACGAGCGCCGTCGTCCTCGCCGGGAGCCTCCTCTCCAAGGCCGAAGACCTCGTCGAAGACGTCCACCCGACGATCATCACGAACGGCTACCGCCTCGCCCTCAAGAAGGCCCTCGAGATCCTCGACGGGATCGGTATCGACATCCAAGAGAGCGACCGCGACATCCTCGTGAAGATCGCCCGCACCTCGATGGCGTCCAAGGGCGCCTCGGCCGACAGCGAACTCCTCGGTGGCATCAGCGTGGACGCCGTCCTCGCCGTCGCCGAGAAGGACAAGAACGGCAAGTGGGTCGTCGACAAGGACTCGATCAAGATCGAGAAGAAGCAGGGCGGCTCCGTCCCCGAGACGGAACTCATCAAGGGCGTCGTCCTCTCCAAGGAACGCGCCCACAGCCGCATGCCCGAATCCGTGAAGAACGGCAAGATCGCCCTCGTGAACGCCGCCCTCGAGATCAAGAAGACCGAGGTCGACGCGAACATCGAGATCACGGACCCCTCGCAGCTGCAGGCGTTCCTCGACGAGGAGGAGCGCACCCTCAAGAACCTCGTGAAGACCGTGAAGGACACGGGCGCCACCGTCCTCTTCTGCCAGAAGGGGATCGACGACCTCGCCCTCCACTTCCTCGCGAAGGAAGGCATCTACACCGTGAAGTCGGTCGCAGAGAAGGACATGAAGAAGCTCGCGAAGGCCACCGGGGCCAAGGTCGTGAGCAACCTCAAGGACCTCTCCGCCTCCGACCTCGGAACCGCCGGAACCGTCGAGGAGCGCAAGATCGGTGACGACGAGATGACGTTCGTCATGGACTGCCCGAGCGCCAAGGCCGTCACCATCCTCATCCGCGGCGGCACCGAGCACGTGATCGACGAAGTCGACCGCACCCTCGACGACGCCGTCGGTGTCGTCGCCACCGCCATCAAGGACGGAAAGATCGTCCCCGGCGGCGGCGCCCCCGAAGTGGAGACCGCCCTCGGCCTCCGCAAGTACGCGTCCACCGTCGGTGGCCGCGAGCAGCTCGCGATCGAAGCGTTCGCGGACGCGGTGGAAATCATCCCCCGCACCCTCGCCGAGAACGCCGGTCTCGACGCCATCAACAGCCTCGTCGACCTCCGCTCCGCCCACGAAGCCGGGAACAAGACCTACGGTCTCAACCTCGACACGGGCAAGGTCGAGGACATGATCGCGAACAACGTCGTCGAGCCCCTCCGCGTCAAGAAGCAGGCGCTCAGCTCCGCGACCGAAGTCGCCACCATGATCCTCCGCATCGACGACGTCATCGCCGCCAAGGAATTCTCCGGCGGCGGTGGCGGCGGCATGCCGGACATGGATTATTGAGCTTCGCTCAATGATTCCTTCCGACGCCGTGACTTTGTGTCCGGCCTACGCGGGCCAAGCCCGCTTCGGCCGTAAGGTCACGACGCCGGGCGAAGGGGGGCTGCTGCCCCCCTTCGCGCATCCCCCCGCTCCTGGTTGACCGGTGGGCGGGGCGGGTTTTCTTTTTTCAACCTTCTACGCCCCGCCTGGTTCCCATGATCGCTCCGGTGCCATGTGCCCGACATCGACTTCGCCACGTGGGCCCCCAGG
The DNA here is from genome assembly GCA_041599855.1 of Thermoplasmatota archaeon. Lineage (GTDB taxonomy): Archaea > Thermoplasmatota > SW-10-69-26 > JACQPN01 > JAJPHT01 > JBFILE01. The sequence goes on along the minus strand of JBFILE010000039.1, from coordinate 4,403 downwards.
CCGCGGACGTTTCCGAGCGATCCTGCGATCGCAGGCAGTTTGGGGACTCCGCCGGGGCGCGCGCCGGCCATGCGGCCACCCTCCGCCTGAGTCCATGTGTGGACTTGGGGTGCGGTGCTCTTGATTTTTGGCTCCACAGCCAAGCGGCGTGTCGTGATCCGGTGTATCCCTCGGGCGGTTCGGGTCGACCGGCCCGCCGCATGCACTCAGGATTCCCGCGAGCCTGCCGCCTCCGGGGCATCCTCGGCTGGTTCCGGCGGCGCCTCGTCCGTGCGGGGGGCAGGTGCGGGTTCAGGGGTGACCGACGGCGCATCGGGCCGGGCGGCCGGGGCAATGCGGGTCCAACCGCGCTTCGGGGGGTCGCCGAGGTTGCTGGGCGCGAGCCACGGGAGGATCACGGGGGTCCCGATCATGGTGTCCGCCGGCGTGACGGCGGCCATGCCTTCGTCCGCATCGTCCGGGTCGCTTCCCGGAGGGAGTCCCTTCCTGCGTTTCGCCTGATCATTCCGCTCCCGCTTCTCTTCCGCATTCGGCAATGCGATAGCCGTGAGTGTCACAAGGACGCCGAACGCGAGTCCGATGGCGAAGTACGCCGGGATGTGCGACGGCGGGATGCGCACGAAGGGGGCGGTCGTGGCAGGGGCGCCGAGGAAACGGCTCTCGCGGAGTTCCTGCGGGGCATCCGGGTTCGTGACGAGGCGCGCGCTCATGCGGGCAAGGCGGTAGAACGACAAGGCCTCCGTGGGCGTCGTTTCGGCGAGGGCGCCTGCGAACTCGTGGTAGCTGACGGCGAGGAGGGGTTCGGCGCCTTGGCCGCGGGCCTCCGCGATGGCGACCTCCGCCAAGGCCTTCGCCCGGTCGAGCTTCGACTGGGGGAATCCGCCCTGGTACGCCGCGAGTTCGAGGGCGAGGTTCGCGCGGACCTCGGCTTCGAGGGCTTCGAAGAGGGCGCCGGCGACGAAGCCGCGCGCCAGGTCCGCCTTCGCATCCTCGAGAAGCGCCTTCGCGTCGGTGAGGCCGGCACTCGTCACGCCCATCTCTTCGAGAAGGACCTGCGCGTACAGGATGCTGTCCGCCGTCTGGGTAACGGTTTCGCGGGCGCGCGTTGCGACCTCGTCGGGGTTCGTGGGAATCGAGGACCGCGCGAGTTGGCCGCCGATGTCGAGCCACCACAGGACCGTGCTCGCACGCTCGTACGCGTAGCCGAGGCGGTTCAGGGCCGTGAGGAGGTCGTTGATCGTCGCCGATCCCTCGGCAAGCGCGCGCGCTTCGGCGAAGGTGTCCTCCGCGTCGGTCACGCGGCTTTGCGCGGCGGCGCCCGCCTCAAGGTCCGCGGACGTGGTGAGGGGCGCGGCCTGGGCCCTTGAACTGGCTTCGCTGATCTCGCGGGCGGCGCGGGTGAATGCTGCATTCAGCGCAGCCTGCTGGTCGGCCGCTCCGAAGTAATCGACCGCAAGCTGGACGAATCGGGCTTCGATTCCTGCCTGGAATGTGCGGCTGGCCGTCGTATAGTAGTTGCCGTTCGCGTACGCGGCGCGGCCGAGCACGAGCGAGGCATCCGCCGCGGCCAGTTGGGCGCGGAGGTAGGCCGCGACGTCGTCGCGGAGGCCGGATGCATTCGCGAGGCTCGCGTTGGCAGCGGCCGCCATGCCGGCGGACCGGGAGATGAGCTTTGCGGCGGAGGGTGCAAGGATGGCTTCGTAGCGGGCCGTCGTCACGTTGCCGTTTGCCTGTGCCCTCGATTGGAATTCGTGGCCCGTCATGTACGTGACCGCATCCTCCACGTCCGTCACCGCGATGCACGTGATGCGCAGGGTTTCCTCGCAGTGGTCCCGCAGGTCGATGGATATGGGGCCGTCCACGGTCATCTTGGTGGCCTTCTCCTGCCCGTCCGGGAAAAGGAAGATGTCGGCACCCGCATGCGCGGCGGCCTCTGCTTTCTCGGGCACACCGCCCACGGGGCCCACACTGCCGTCCGAGTTCACGGTCCCCGTCATCACCACATTCGGCAGGACCTCCCAGCCCATGATGCCGGCGATGACGCCAACGGTGAGCGTTGCTCCGGCGCTGGGTCCGCCGATCATCTGGCTGTTCGACCGGACGACGAAGAAGTAGTCGAAATCATTGCGACGCGCGCCCGCCACCTGCGCCGCCACCTCCGTCGCGAGCCGGGCGCTTCCCTGCATGTCGACCTGGGTGAGCGGAATGGTGTCCATGAAGACGTGGCCGCGTCCGCCTTCGGCCACCGTGATGGTTGCCGTCGCCAAGGACCCCACAAGGCCGTTGTCCGTCTGGGCGACAGCGGCGACGCGAACATTCACCGGGTCCCGGAGCGCGAGGGGTCGAGCGCCTTCCGCGGCCGCGCCCGATGCCAGGATGCCGACCAGCACCGGGAGGATCAGGGACACGAGCAGCACGCGGCTCGTCACAACACGCCAATCGACGCGGAAACCGGGCGTGGGGCGCTGGGCCATGGCGTCGCGAACAGGCACCATTCCTTAAAACCGCACGCGGAACGCGCATCCCGCAGACCGGCCGTTGCCCGCCCGGGCCATCCGAGAAAAGTTATACGGGGGAGCGACCGCTCAATCCGGCGTGGACGCCCGCTCCGATCGACCCCCGGTACTCCTTGTGCCCGGTGCATTCGGTCAAAACTACGTGTACTGGAACGTGATCCAGTACCGGTTGGAGCGGGACGGTTTCCGCGTATACAACATCTCGTTTCCGCGCTTCACGTTGTCCGACCTCCGCGCAAGTGCCTCCCTCCTTGAGAAGAAGATCGAGGAGGTGCGGACCCTGGAAGGTGGTCGCGACCTGGCGCTGCTCGCCCATTCCATGGGAGGCCTGATCTCGCGGTACCACATGAAGAAGCGCGGTCCGGGCGCCACCGGGATCCACGCGCTCGTGTGTCTAGGCACTCCCCACCACGGCACCTACTCCGCGCTCCCGGGCCTCCCGCTGAAGGGCGCCCGCCAGGTCCTTCCGGGGAGTCCGTTCCTCACGGAGTTGAACAATGGACACGGCTCGCACGATGGGCCCCCGATGCTGAACGTCTGGTCCCGCACGGACGTCATCGTGATTCCCCAGCGGAGCGCGCACCTTCCCTTGGCCGGCGTGGACAACCGCGCCATCACCCTCGGCGGACACTGGGGACTCCTTGTGTCCCCGAAGGCGTACCAGTGGGCGACGGAGTGGTTCATGGCGCCCGGTCATTCGCTCCCGCGCGAGGAAGCGGCGACTCCGGGGGCGCCGGGGGCGGCCGGTCCGGACGTCGATGGGTCCGACGCGATTCCGGAGCCACCGGCACCGGGCCCCACCGGTCCGGTGCCCGCGCAGGAAGCCGACCCGGATCCGGCGCTTGTGCGACGGGACCCCGACCGGAATACGGGGTCATCCGGCGCGGTCCACGGGGCGCCCTCCCGATCGAGGCGCCGCACCGACCGCAATCCTGATGCGTGACGTCCCGCCGGATCCCCGCGATCCGTCGTACAGCATCGGGGGCGGGCGCTTTGCACGATCCAATCCCGACGATCTCTCCGATAGTCTCATAGCGATGGCGCGGACATGCGCCATGCCATGGTCGCCGGATGGATCATCGCGATTGCAGTTGTCCTTCTCGTCGTGCTCCTTGTCGGACTCGTCATTTCCCTGTACAACAGGATCATCGAGTATGACAACCGCATCGAGAACGCATGGGGGCAGATCGACGTTCAACTCAAGCGGCGCGCCGACCTCGTGCCGAACCTCGTCGAGACCGTCAAGGGCTACGCGGGCCACGAGAAGACGGTCCTTGAGAATGTGACGCAGGCACGCGCCGCGCTCATGGGCGCCAAGTCGCGGCAGGAGAGCATGGCGGCGGAAGGGTTCCTTGAACAGGCCCTCGGGAAGCTCTTCGCCGTGGCCGAAGCGTACCCTGACCTGAAGGCGAACACGAACTTCCTCCAGCTCCAGGACGAACTCTCCCACACGGAGAACAAGGTCGCCTACGCCCGGCAGCACTACAACGACAGCGTCCTTGCGTACAACAACGCCGTGACCACGTTCCCCGGAGTCCTCGTGGCAGGTGGCATGGGTCGCACCAAGAAGGCCATGCTCGAGATCCCGGCGGCCGACCGGAATGTGCCCGCCGTCAGCTTCGGGGGCTGAGCGGCCCTGGCTGAATCCCCGGTCGAAGCCCGTGCCAACGCGTCCTTCTACGAGCATATCGCCCGCAACAAGCGGGCCACGGTATTCGTGATGCTCGCGATGGCGGGCATCCTCCTCAGTGTGATCCTCGCGGTGGGTGTCATCCTCGACCTGCCGGTCGGCGTAGCCCTCTTCATCGGGGTCGTCGCCACGGGAATCTACCTCGCGGTCACGTACAACTTCAGCGTGGAAAGTGTCATCCGGGCCGCCCGCGCCCG
>JBFILE010000038.1:0-17312 GCA_041599855.1 Thermoplasmatota archaeon | reverse complement strand
GGGCGCGACGGTCATCGACGTGGGCATCAACCGCGTGGACGGCAAGCTCTGCGGCGACGTGGACTTCGATTCGGTCGCCCCCATCGCGGGCGCCATCACCCCCGTGCCCGGAGGCGTGGGCCCCATGACCATCGCGATGGTGCTGGCGAATGCGCTCCGCGCGGCGGAACTCAGTCTTTCGGAAGCGGCTTGACACGGCCGAGGAGGTCGCCGACGCCGTCGCCGTCCACGACCTTTCCGACGACACCGCCACGATGCACGCCGACGTCAGTCGCGGGCTTCTTCGAGAAAATCCCGGTGAGGCCGTCCCTGACGGTGTTCCACGCGTCCGACGCGGCGCCTGCGACGGCATCCTTCGCCGCCTTCGTGGCGCTGCCCACGTTGTCCCCCGCGTCCGCGATTCCGGTTCCGATGGACGCGGCGGCATCGCCTGCGGCGTCCGAGATGCCGGTCCATGCCCCGGCCAGCCCGTCGACAAGCCAGTCCTTCGCCCCGGTGAATCCGGATGCGAGTGCGTCGATGCAGTCCATGAACCCGGATGCGACGCCGGCGGCGCCGTCCCCGACGACGCGGCCCGCGGAGGCGGTGGTGTCGCGGGTCCATGCGAGGCCGTCGGCGACCGCATCGAACGCGGCGCCCGGCGCTTGCGCGGTGGGCACGACGACGCGGTCGAAGACCCAGTCGCGGACGGTGACGACGAATCCCACGATGTGGTCCGTGACGCCGGGCGGGTCTTCCCGCGTGCGGTCCACGAGGTCTTCCGCCGCGTCGACCAGTCGGGGCGCGTCCTCGACGACGTGCGCGGGGTCGTGGGCGCCGGGGTCCGTGGGCTGCGCCGGCTCCTGCTTCGGGTCGGGGTCGGGCTCCGTGGTGTTCTGAGGTTCCGGGGGACGGGTGGCAGGGTTGCGGGGGCATGTGCGGGATGCGGGGTTCCCGCCGGGTGCATCATCGAGGATGATGCAGGCGGTCCGCACCCACCAGTCGCCTTCGGCACCGGGGTCGTCACGGACGCCTGCTGCGAATCCGACGGGGTCGGCCGCCGCATCCTCGGCGTGTCCGGTGATGCGGTCCGCGGGAATCTCGGCGCGGGCCGTCACGGTGACGAGGAGCAATGCGGCAACAAGGAGGGCAGGAACGGAGAGTCTGGCCAAGGGGACACCGGACCGAACGACGGGCGAGGCCTACATAAGGCGCATGGATGGCCGGTTTGAACGAGGGGCTGGGGGTTCCAGCGGCGGGCCCGACGCGGGGGGCATGCACGGGGCGCGCGCAGGGCGATCGGATGGAACGGGCAGACAGGGAGGTCGGGGTGGAATGCGCAGACCGGGCGATCGGGGTGGATTGCGCAGACCGGGCGATCGGGGTGGATTGCGCAGACAGGGCAGGGGGGCTTCGCGACCCCCGCCGCTCCTACTTCGGGATTGAGAAGAACCACGCGCCGAAAAGGACGCAGCCGACGCCACCTAGGCCGGCGAGGAAGGCGAACGTGCCGGTGGCTTCCTCGACGTCCACGAGGAACACGGCTGCGAGGAACGTGACGAGAACGATGGCGCTCGCGATGGCGGCGTCCCGGATCAGTCCCTCATCGACCACGGGACCCCGTACCGGCTTCTTCGCCTAAAACCCAGCGAAAACGATGAAGGACGGGTGCGCGCCGATGGATGGGCATGCCGACCACTGCCCCCGTCCGCTACCATGCGCCGTCGAATGCCCTCGGCATCCTGGGCGCGCTCCTCATCGTCTCCGTACTCGTGGGGATGTTCGTGGTCATCGTGCCCCACGGGCCGGCGGAAGGCTGGGCCGTGGGCATCGTAGGGGCCCTCGTGGTCGTCGCCGCCGCCTACGGCGTGGTGCGCGTGAATCAAAGGCGCACGTGAGCCACCGGCCCGCCGGGGCACGGACCGCAGGCGCAAGTGAACAGTTGGCCTGCGCGGCAAGGGCCGCCCGTGCACAAGGACGGCGACATGGCCACGGCAGGACCGCGGGTCAATAGGGTCCCGCTCACATGTTCTCGAAGGCGCGGCCCATGCGCATGCGCGCGCGGATCTCCGGCGGCGGCCGGTAGGACTTGCCGAGGGGGGTGGGCTTGGCGAAGACGCGGGAAATCTCGCGGGCCTTCGTCGTGCCGCGCGTGAGGACGCCGTCGTCCGTCTTGATGGCGTGGATTGTCACGCGGAGGCGCCCGAAGACGACTTCCTGACCCACGGTGTACTCCTCCTCGGGGTCCACGTCCTGATGCTTCGCGACGGTGCGCCGCTTGAGGTTGATGGCGAACGGGACCTTCACGGTCTCGAAGTCCTTCGCCCACACGGTGCGGAGGTCCGCGATCTGCGCGGAGGGCACGCGCTTGCCACTCGGGAGTTCGATCCCGGTCACCTGTACGCGGCGCTCGTTCATGACGAACTCGTCGCCGACCCGGATGCTGTCCGTGGGGGCGAACCACGCGCTGGTCTTGGTGGAATCCGCGCGCCAGCTCACGACGACGTTCACCTGGACCGGGGCGGGCTCGCGGAGGAGCACGTGGTGGACGCGGTCGCATTCCTCGCATTGTGCAGTGGCGTCGAGGGTGTAGCCACCCTTCGTGCCGAGGGTGCCGTGGAGGATGGCGTGGGGCGTGTCGTCGCCGCAGTCCGGGCACGGCGCCATGACCACCTGGGGAACGCCCGCTTCCTCGTCGGTTTCCCCTTCGTCCTCGAAATCGACATCCATGGCGTCGACGGACTCGTCCGTGGCATCCAGGGTTTCGGGTTCCGGGTCGAAAGCGTCCCCGCGTTCTTCGGGCGTCATGTGAGCGGCGAACCGCGCTCCCCTTCATAACTCTAGTCCCGGGCGGCGAGGCGATTTTGGGCTCGCCGGGAGCCGGGGGGCGCCATCGCGCGGGCAGGTCGGCACAGGGCCGGTACGGGGGCGGAAAGGGCCATCGTCGCATCCTCATGGGCGTTGACCAGATCGCGTTCCCGGCTCACGGCCATCGACCACCCACCCCTCCCGGTTCGATCGGTTTTAACCGCCCCACCTCCGTGCGCAGGCCGCATGACGCCGCGATTCACGCCGTTCGGTGACCTCGCCCCCTACGATGAAGCGATCCGGCGTGTCCTTGCCACCGTGACTCCGGTCCGCGGCGTGGAACGGGTCGCCCTCGCCGAGGCCGCGGGGCGGGTCCTCGCCGAGCCGGCCGTCGCGCCGTTCGACGTGCCCGGCTTCGACCGGAGCGCCATGGACGGGTACGCCGTGCGCGCCGCCGACATTGCGGACGCGGAGGTCACGCTGCCGGTCGCCGGCGTGGTCCATGCCGGGGACGCAACGACGACGCTCACGCCGGGGACTGCCGTCCAGATTGCGACCGGCGGCGAGGTCCCGCGCGGCGCGGACATGGTCGTCCGGTTCGAGGACACGACACGGGACGGGGACAAGGTGACAATTGCGACGACTGACGTGGAGCCGGGGCGCCACGTGAGCATCCGCGGGGGCGACCTGGCCGCCGGAGGGACCGTCATTCCGGCCGGCGCCCGCATCACGCCCGCACGCATCGGCGTCCTCGCAAGTCTCGGCCTCGCTGCCGTGGACGTGCTTGCGCGGCCCCGCGTCGGCGTCCTCGTCACGGGGAACGAGGTGAAAGCGGCCGGGACGCCCCTCGGTCCCGGCGAGGTGTACGACAGCGCCGGCCCCACGGTGGCAGCGTTCGCGGCCCAGGGCGGGGCCGCGGTGACGACCCTTCCGCGGGCGCCGGATCGCGCCGAAGCCCTCGCCGACGCCATCCGGGCAGCCGTGGATGCCTCCGACCTGGTGGTGACCACCGGGGGTTCGAGCGTTGGGGAGCGGGACCTTCTCAGGGGCGTCATCGAGGACGCGTTGGGCGGGGAGGTGCTCGTGCATGGCGTGGCCCAGCGTCCGGGGAAGCCCATCCTGGCCGCGACAATCGGGGGCAAGCTGCTCCTTGGGCTCCCGGGGTATCCGGCGAGCACCCTCGTATGCGCGCATCTGTTCCTCGGGCCGGTGCTGGATGTCATGGGCGGGGCGACACCCTCGGCGGCAGCCACGGTGTCCGCGCGCCTGTCCCACGACATCCCCAAGAAAAAGGGGCTCCTCCTCTACGTGCCCGTCCGCGTGGCGGACGGGATGGCGTCAAGCACGTTCAAGGAGAGCGGGGCGATGAGCGGCCTCGCGAATGCGGACGGCTACGTGACGTTCCCGGCGGACCTCGACGGCCCCATTGCGGCGGGGACCGCGGTCGACGTGGTGCCGTACTGAGGGATTCGGCCTCGTGCATGCCCAGGACCCGGGGACGGAACGACACCGGGCACGGAACAAACCCGGGCAGGGAACAAACCCGGGCACGGAACAAACCCGGGCACGGAAAGGAATTAGAACCGGGACCCGTCATGGACGCAGTGTGACGCTCGCGTTCCTCGGCCTCGGCACCACCGAGGTCCTGGTCATTGTCGCCGCCGTGTTCCTCCTCTTCGGCGTGGACAAGCTGCCGGAGGCGGCGCGTGCCCTGGGGCGCGCCCGTGCCGAGCTCGACCGGGCGCGAACGAAGGTCATGAACGAGATTTCCCTCGCGGACATGGGCGTGACCCCGGCGCAGGTCGTGGAGGAGCGCCAGCGCGAGAAGCAGATGCGGGACCAGTCCTTCGAGGAGCGCCGCATCGTGCGCGCGGCCGAAGCCCTCGGCATCGACCCGCAGGGGAAGAGCACGGACGCCCTCCGCGCCGAGATCAATGCCCGCGTGGGCGGAGGCGTCGAGGAGGTTCCGCGGAAGCCCGGGCCGTCACGATGGCCCCATCCGCCGGGCGAAGCGCCGCCTTCGGATGGATCAGGTGGGGACTCCGGAACGGGCGCCGCCAAGGATGATCCGGTCAAGGATTCGTGATCACGTCCCGACGGCAGAACCGGGTTCGATGGTGACCCGACTCTGTATCGGTTGACGGTTGTCACCCACGCCGGGATGATACGGTTTCCCCGTGTCACCGGGGCGTCAACACGATGACGCTGCGCCGAGGGTGAAACCGTCCGCTCTCGCGCCGGTGACTCCCTCCCGCTTATACCTCTCCCACGTCCTCTTGGGTCCAGTGACCGGCGTGACCTCCTCCGAAGACTACCTGGATGCATTCATGAACGGCTTCGAATTCGTCCTCCTTGCCATGCATGGCCGCCTCGCGGAACTGGACGACGAAAGCCAAGCGAAGGTACGGAGTTTCCTCCTCGACTACGAGCGGGTCGTGGGCGGGTACAAGGCCCGGAGCAAGACAGTTGGCCCTGCCGACCTTGCCCGCTCATTCGGCACGCCCATGCGCGTCGAGGACGCGGCCGTGGCCGAGTGCAAGAACTGAGTCGCACGCAGCGCCAAGCCCTATCCTTCGCCGTCCCGGGGCTTGGCCACCACGTACGCGGCACCCACGCCGATCGCGTACAGGGCTACGAGGGGGACGGCGACCAGGAATTGACTGACAACCGTGGGGTCCGACACGAGGGCGGACGCCACGAAGATCGCCACGAGGGCGTGGCGCCATTTTTTCGCGAACGTGCCGGGCCGGACGACTCCCGCCCGCGCGAGCCCCGCCATGACGGCCGGCGTCTCGAACGCGCACCCGAAGACGATGAGCAGCAGCACCGTGAACGTGACGAGGCGATCCACCGCGAGGAACGAGGTCGCGCCCAGGTCGCCGGCGTAACCGTACAGGGTGCGCATGGTGAATGGTACCATGATCTCGTAGGCGAACCAGACGCCGACGGCGAACAGGGCAAGGACGACCGGGATGAGGACGAGTGCGAGGCGCCGCTCGTTGGGGTAGAGAGCGGGCGCGAGGAAGGCGCTCGCCTCCCACGTGAGGAGTGGCAGGGTGGCGACGACGGCGAGGAGGAGCGTGACGTCGATCTGGGTCAGGATGCCGTCCACGGGACTCGTCACAACGAGGGTCACCGTTTCGGGGACGACGTCCGCGGCGATGGCGCGGAACACGTGGGCGCTGATGCTGTTCGTCACGGTGGGCGACGGGAACGGCAGGGCGAAACCGGCCACATCCACGGATCCGAGGCCGAATGTGAAGAACAGGATGACGAAGATGCCGAACGCCATCATCACGCGCACCAGGCGCGCCTGCAGTTCCCGGAGATGATCGAGCCACCCGGCCGCAGGTGATTGGACGCGGGGCGCTCGGCGCACGCGCGCGATGATGAGGCTCACTGCGATGGCAACGAGGCTGAAGACGGCGACGGCGGCGAACGGGTCCGGCGCGGCGGATGCCCCGGTGGCCGGCGTCACCACGGCAAATCGGGAGCCGGCAGCAACATCCGTGGCTGTGGATCGTGCGATGGTCCAGCCACCCTCGTCGACGAGGTCGGGCGACGACCCGCCCTCGATTTCGACGTGACGACCGGACGCATGGTGCGCCTCAACCACCACCACGGGCAGGAAGGTGGGGAGGACCCACTCGACGCGGGCGGATGTCGCTGCCGCATCAAGGGGCCCGGCAAGGTCGCCGGCCGCGATGACGGTGCCTGACGTCACGTTCCCGGCGAGGACCCGGACGGCGGTGGCGTTCACCCGGAACCACGGGGGCGCAGACACGCTTCCGGTGTCAAGGAGGACACTCGTGACGCTGGCTCCCGCGGGCACCGGAACATCCCAGGGCGCCCCGTCCGCGGCCCCGCCGAAGGTGACCGATGAGCGGAAGGTCCCGGCATCCGCAAGGTACACGGACAACGTGCCTTCCGTGGGCGCGGCGGCGTGGACCGACGGAGTCGTCGCGGCAAGGATACCGAGAAGGATGACGACGGTCACGGGCGCGGATCGCACGCGGGGGAAAGCGGAGCCTCGCATAAATGCCGTTCCGACCGGGCCCCGTCATCCAGCGCCGGGAGTCACCGGCGCACGGAGTTCGGTCTGGTCGTACGATTGTCCGCGTGTGTCACAACCTTTAATATTACCACCGACGTGCTAATGTCTGTCAAGCGGGGAGCGTTTGATTCGGACCGGTCTCCGGTCCACGAGGAAAACAGGTGTTGCCACCCATGAATGATTCTTACAGCGGAGAAGGGAGCCTGCCCGTGAATGCCATGCTCCTGCAGGGAGCCGAAGAGTTGACTGATCCGACGCGCAAGTGGTACTTCAGTGTCCTTGTGCGGGCAGCCATGACCAGGATGGTGAGCGCGTGAACCCCGAGAAACTCAGTCTTCTCGAGGGTGCGTTGACCCGGGCCTTCAACATGGAGGACGATGACGCGCGCGCCACGGCCGAGGTCATCCTCGAAGCCTTCCAGGGATCCGAGGAACTCGCCGACGACGAAGTCCCGTCCGATCTCCGATCCATCTTCTACACCCTTGAGGCGAAGAAGCTCATGAGCTTCCGCCGCGAGGACTGCGTCCGCGAGGACGGCGCCAAGCGGCGCGCGTTCTTCTGGCGCATGCGCGAGGAGGAACTCTCCAGCGCCGTCGATGCAACCGAATTCCAGGCGGAGGACGACGTGTACGCCGACCTTCCGATGGAAGCATGGTCGCGCCCCGGCGCCAGTTGAGCCACCGAAGGCGCGCAGCACCGGTTCCCGGCGGGCAGCACCCGCCGGAATCCTCCGTTTTTCGCCGCGAAGCGGCCGGCATGTGATGCCGTTGCCGCAAGTCCCTACCGGCCCTCCACGGGACCGTTCTTGACCCCCATCGAGTCCACAGCGCGCCAGCGTGCGCCCCGCGTGAAGCAGCCGTCGATGGAGGCCGCGTGTCACGCCGCGGCGGAACCCGCCGCATGACACGATGGGGATGGATCGTGTCCAGGGATGGATCACGTTCAGGAAAAGGGGGGACCGGCCGACGCATGGGCCAGCCGGTCGTTTGGGGGGTGGATGGGCCGGCCCAATGCTCGCGGGGATGCGTTGCGAACGGGAGCACGGCGGACGATCATCAGTTGGGCATGTCGGCGCAGGTTGCGCGGATGTCGATGGCCCAGCCCTCGACGCCGAGGGGGTCGTACGCGAATGAGATCGCGCGCGCCTGCAGGTCGTCGATGGCTTGCCGGATGGTGTGAAGTTGGATCGTGTGAATCACCTCACTACCCCCTGCTGTCCGGACTCACCCATAGCCCTTTGCATTTCGCAACTCCCCGGAGGAGTGAAAAACATCCGGGAATGCGGCGAGAACCCTTTTCGACCTCCGGCACCCAGCGGGAACTGATCAGCCATGGCACCCCACGAAACCTCGAACCCCCATGACGTGGAATCCGATTGGCGGGAGATGGCGCTCCGGGCGAAGCGGGCCCGCGGTGAACCCCTCGACCCGGACGCGTCCGACTTCCTCAGGGAGCGGGACAAGGAACGCGAAGAGGCTACCGACCAGGCTCATCGGGAAGTGGATCAAAGCTCCTTCGAGTAGGCGTACGCATCCCGCGGCGCCGGCCCCCGGTAGTAGCGTCGGATCCGCCCCACCCGGAGGTAGCCGAGTGCCTCGTACAGCGTGATGGCCGGGATGTTCGTGATCCGGACCTCGAGTTCGAGGGCGTCCATCCCCCTCGCCTGTGCTTCCCTCTCCAGCCATTCCATGAGGGTCCGGCCGTGACCCGCTCGCCGGGCATCCGGATGCACGTTCAGCGTGACGACGTGGCCCCGGCGCGCCTCGTGATCAAAGGTGGCGGTGGCGAACGCGACCATGGCGCCGGCGGGGCCGTCCATATGCAGGCACACGGCGTCGGCGGTTCCGAGCAGGCCCTCGTAATCGGCGACGTGGAAGGCTTCGTGGGGCGCGAAACATGCGCGCTCCAATTCCATGACGCGGGCGATGTCGGCGGCATCGGTCCGGGCGATGGCGGCGACCGATTCGCTTCGGCGCGTCGTCAAAGGAATCCCCCGATGGTGGGCATGTCGAGGAATTCCGTGTCGTAGAACCGCGCGACTTCGTCCCCGAGGATCGCCGGGGTCGGGGCGGTGCCGAGATGGCGGAGGATCCACGCCCGGACGGCGAGATCGCTCGCAACCGTCGCGAGCCGGGCCGCCAGCGCTTCGCCCACGGTGGCGTCGTAATCGACCGCATCGACCGCGTCATAGGCGCTACCGAGGAGGAGCGTGCGGGACGTGAGGTGGCGCAGGTACGCCGCGATGGCCGCACGTTCGGCGGCGTCAAGCTCCGGGAACCGATCGGGCTCCGGGATCGTCTTGACGACGTCGTGGGAGCCGGACTCCGTGACGTGGATGACCTCGATGGTTGCGCCCGTTGTCCGACCGAAGGTGAGCCACCGGTAATCGGGGGCGAGGTAGTAGGGGCGGGCCCCAAGGCCCTCTTCCTCGAAGGAGGCAAGGGCTTCCGCCAGGAGGTCTCTGGACGTGGCCGGTTCCCCGCTCCGCGAGGCGAGGGCTTCAACACCGCGCCCCGTGAGGAGCATGGCCGCCTGCCGCCGCGCCTTTTCGAGGACGGGAGCTGCATCCTCCCATGCTCCTGCGGCGCGCGCCCGCTTCTCGAATTCCATGAACGTGGCGCGGGCCTCCCTGTCGCCCGCCTCCATGGCCCCTTCCGGCGCATGCCGGAGGAGGCTTGACGTGAACGCGCCGGTCATGTCGCCTCCGTCCTGTCGCACCACGCCGCGGCAGGTGTAGTTCACGTACACCTCGGGCTCGGCGCCGAAGTACACGTGGAAGGGGAAGTAGCGGCAGTGCCCGGGCCGAAGGTCGTACTCGGTGCAGGCGAGGTCCTTGAGGAGGGTGCATGCGCCGCAGCCGCCCTGGAGTGCCAGGTGCGTCCGGCCACTTTCCGGGTTGAACGTGGTGTTCAGGGGCGCGGGTGCGACGCGGCTGCGGAGGGCCGCCAAGGTGCCGCTTGGGACCTCGGGCGGGTTCGTGCAGCAGAATCCGCATTCGGGGATGCACGCGAACGCGTGGCCGCCGAGTTCGCGCCGGATCACACCGATGGGACGCCGCCTCCCGCGCATTAAGGCTTCAGTCGATGCGTGCCAGGTTCCCGGTGCCGCGGCCCGTCGTTGTCCTCCCGGTGACGACCACCGGTTTATGGCGACCGGGGAGGTCGCATGCCCCGGTGATGACTTGCGAGGCTCAGAATCGTCCATGGTCCGTGGTTCCGGCATCCTTGCCGTGGTGGCCCTGCTCCTCGTGCCCATCGCGGGCCTGCCCGCCGCGGCTTCGTCGTCCTCATCGATCCTGACATTCACGGAGGCCGACCTCGGCGGGTCCGGGACCGGTTGGTTCCTCGCCGAAATCTCGTCGGACACCGATACCACGGTCGAGGTCCGCGCAGGGATGCGGGCCGCCTCTGATGACGAACTCACGGCCCAGGTGCTGGCGGTGGCGGGCGCCGCGCGCGCCGTTCCCGCCGTCGTCCCCATCGTGTCGACCGGGAGTTCCCAGGCGAAGGTCAGCGCGGCCGGCGCCCGCATCGGCTGCTGCGATGCCGTGTCCGGCCGCGGCTTCACGAGCGTCACCATCCAGGACCGCGTCACGCCGGCCACGCCCCTCTACGTGGCGTTCGGCGTCGTCGGCTGGAACGGGGACGCCACAGCGACCATCACCGTGACGGCAGCCGCCGGATCCCTGACCCTCGTCGCCGTATCGACCGGAACGGACGTGCGGGCCATCGACCTCGTGGATGAATCGAAACGCGACGGCGTCCACGCAGCGCTTCCCGGCCGCGCCGAAACCGGCGTCTTCGGCGACGTGGGCAAGACCTGGCAGGTCCCGACAGGCCTCGTAGGCGCCAGCTACGATTTCCCGGCGGGCGCATCCGGCCACCTCGAAGTGCGGCTGCCCGACGGCTCGGGCATCATCCGGAACGTGGCAGGCGGCAACTACGGGAGCCTGTACGGCGCCGTGGACGCAGGCCTGCTTCGTCTCACGCTGGAGGATGCGAGCCGAACCGTCGGCCAATCCCCGGCCCGGTTCGCCGCGAATGTCGTCTTCCTGGATGCCGTGATGCCGGGCCACACCGGCGTCCGCTTGTCGGCCGGCTGATCCGTCAGGCCGCAATGGGCGGTTCCGGAGCCGCCCCGGTTCGTGCAAGGGCCAGGACCCCCGCGATCATCAGGGCCGCCCCTCCAAGGTGGGTCGCGGTCACCGCTTCCCCGAGGATGAAGTGCCCGCCTGCAACACCAAGCAGCGTTCCCGTCGCGAACAGGATGGCGGTGCGCGCTGCGCCGATCCGTCGCAGCGCATCGTAGAAGAACAGGCTCGCGGCACCGAAGCCGAACAGCCCGGCGAACAGGATGGCGGGGACGGACGCGAGGGGCACCGTGAGCGGCGCCCCCATGACGAGGACTGCGGCAGCAAGGACGAGGGCGCCGCCGAGGCCCTTGATGGCGATGAGGGTGCGGAGGTCGTGCCGCCGCGAGAGCGGCGTCGAGAAGTTGTTGTCCGCGGCCCACCCGAGGGCGGCGACCAGGATGAGGAGATTGCCGACGAGGTGGCCGGGGTCGAAACCGCCTTGGCTCAGGATGGGCGGCAGGGTGATGGCGAGGACGCCGCCGAGGATGGCTCCGAACGCGATCCATTCGGCGGTGTGGAGGCGTTCGCGGAGGACGAGGAGCGCGAGGATGCTCGTGAACACGACCTCCGAGTTCAGGAGGAGACTCCCTTCGACCGCGGTCGTGCGTTGGAACGCGAAGAACAAGGTGAGGGGAGCGATCACGCCTCCTGCGAGGACCATGCCCAGCATGAGGCCCTTGTCCCGCCCCGTGACGCGGATGCGGCGGAGGAACGGCGAAAGGACGAGCGCGGCGATGATGTACGTGAGCGCTGCCCCCGAGATGGGGTGCGCGCCCGCCTGCGTTGCGGCGCGCACGCTCACGTTCCCGAGGCCGAAAAGGGAAGCGGCTGCCACCGCCGACGCGTACCCGCGCAGCTCGCGCATGGCGCGGCCGAGGGCGGGTCGTGTTGAAAGCCTTGGCGGTGCGGGGGCGGAGGATGTGGCGGGGATTCCTTGCGGCTGGCGGTTCACCGGGCGGATCGGCGGAATGGCCAGTCGGCGCGAGGTTCGGTGGAATGGCCAGTCATTGAGGAGGATCCGCAATCTTGCCAGCCAACTCGGCGGGTCCACTACATGGGCAGTCAATGTGAACGTGCGCCGGCCGCGGCCCTCCTATCTTTGATGCGTGGTAGCCAGACCGCGGTTGACTGACTGCCCTCCACTTTTCACACAGAGGTCACAGAGACACGGAGAGCACAGAGACGCCGTCGACGCGCTGCCCCGACATCAGCGATGGGACGCGTGGCTGGTCCCACTTCCCCGCCCAGGCTGCAAATCGATCAAGACCGCGCCCCGCTCGCCCGCCTATCGCACCGTCGCGGAAGGCGCTTCCCGGGTGCCGAGGGTGACTTCGCTCCCTTCCCATTGGAGGGCGAGGCGCTTGCGGTTGGCCCAGTTGCGCTTCTTTGCGAGGACCGAGGCCGCCGTCAGGGGGAGCCCGATTGTCACGTCCACGTAGGATTGGCTGAACTTCGCGTCCGCGGAGATCTTGCCCCACGACTGTGCCTCTTGGAATGTGCAGCCGGAGAGGGCGCCCCAGTAGGGGGCGTCCGTGGTGAGTTGGATGGCGTACTGGTGGCCGCCGGGGTTGTGGCCGAGGACTTCGCTGATGACCTCGGTCTGCTGGATGTAGTTCTTGGGGACGCCGCCGGCGACGTAGATGACGCCGGACTTCTCGCTCTTGAACTTGAGCTGCGAAAGTTCGTACGCATCCCGGATGGGGTCGATCGTGGGGTACGGGCGTCCGGCCTTCATGGCCTGCACGTAGCGGCTCACCATGCCGATGCCGATCGAGGAATCATTGAGGGCGGGGGCGAAGATGGGGACGCCCTGCCGGTACGCTTCAGCGACCCAGGAATCATCCACGTCCTGGAAGTGCTGGCCGAAGTGGGCGAGGATCTCGCGGGTCGTGTACGAGCGCGGGGCGAGGTCCTCGAACAGTTCCCCGAGGAATTCGTCGGTTTCGCGGAACTTCTCCTCGTCCACGAGGGTGTCGTAGAGGCGGTCGAGGAAGTGTTCGCGGAGTTCGAGGTCGTCCGCTTCCGGGCTTGATCGCCAGAAGTTGTGGCCGCGGGCCGCGTACAGGTCCTGGTACGGCTGGGACCCGACGGTGACGATGACGTCCACCATGCCGTGGCGGATGATGTCCCGGATGGTCTTGCGGAGCCCGCCGGCCATGAGGGATCCGGCGAGCCCCATGATCACGGTGGGTCGCGCGTCATCCGTCAGCATGTTCTCCCACACGGTGGCGCAGGTGCCCAATGACCTCGCCTGGAAGGACATGTTCTTCATGGAATCCACGAGCGCCTCCACGCTGGTAGCCTCCGTGATGTCGACCTGCTCGATGGGGGTCTGCAGGAGTTCTTCCCTCGAAACCTTGGGCGCCATATGGGGGACCTCGCTCAGCGGAAGCAGGGGCTGCGGAAAAGCGTTTTGACCCCGCTTCGTCCGGCGTGTCACACTTTGACCGTCCCTCCGGTGACGCCCAACGTCCTAATATGGCGAACCGTGCTCGGGCCGATGGAGGCTCAACATTGGCATCAGTGGACACGGGAGGCACCGTGCGTGCCGTCCTGGCCATCGTCCTCGTCCTCGTCGTACCGGCCATGGTGCCGGCGGGGGCAGCGGGAGACGCAGCGGACCACGCTGTGCGCCATCCCGACCTGATGCTTCCCATGGGCGACAGCACCCGTCTCGCGGTCGCCACGTGGACCCCGGACGGCGCGTTCGACCTCCGACCCACCGTCATCCTCATCCACGGATGGGGTGGCTCGAAATCCACGTATGACGACATCGCCCCCATTCTCGCGGGCGACGGATTCAACGTGGTCGCGTACGACACGCGCGGCTTCGGCGCGAGTGAAGGCCGCGCCACCGTCGCGGGACCCCGGGAGATCGCCGACCTGAAACAGGTCATCACGTGGACCATCGACGCCGGCCTCGCGGAACCCCGCGGCATCGCCGTCGGCGGCGTCTCCTACGGCGGGGCCCACGCGTGGCAGATCGCGGCCGAGGATGCGCGGGTGAAGACCGTGATCCCCATCGTCGGCTGGACGAACCTGTCGAACGGCCTTGCGCCGTCCGGCGTCGTGAAGTTGAGCTACGGGTTGGCGTTGTACGGCACGGGATACCGGCCGGAATCGGCGCCTGCGGGCAACTACGATGACCGCGTCCACGAGTGGCTCGTGGAACTGGCCACCGGCGTGAACGCGGACAACGCGCACCGCGACCTCTGGGCGCGGAGCGTGGACACGCGCATCGATGCGATCAATGCGAACGACATCAGCGTCTTCGCGATCCAGGGCTGGAACGATCACCTGTTCCCGGCGGATCAGGTCACGTCGATCTGGGATCAACTGACCGTCAAGAAGAAACTGGGCCTCGGAGGCGTCGGCCACCCGCCGGCCATCTCGGACCTCGACTCCCCCGAGGCGTTGTACTGGCTCGGGCAGTTGCGCAAGTGGTTGGCCCAGGAATTCCTTGGTACCGTGACGGACGTCGGGACCGGCGCCTACGAGATTGCGTCCGCACCGTTCAACGGCAGCACCCTCAACCTGACGGCGCTCCCGACAGGTGACCTTTCGTTCAAGGGCACGTTCTTCGGCCAACTCGTGACCGGTCCGACGACCCCTTCCGTCACGAACCCGCTCGTGAAGGTCCTCGCGAACACGTTCGTGGCCGGAGCGGCCGACGACCCGGTCCTCCCGTCGCTGGAAGCCGAGGCGCGGGGCGCGTTCCCGGGCCCGGCGCCGGGGGCCAGCCCCTCCGCATCCCTTCCCCGGTCCACCGCCGTGGACTCGCACACGTTCACAAGCAGCCCTGTTGAAGCCGCGGTCGAGGCCGCGGGCCCCGTGACCGTTCGGCTCCCGGAAGTCCTCGCGATGGCGCCGTACACGCAGTTGATCGTGCGCGTGTACATGGTGGATCCGTTCGACGTGGAGCGCCTCGTCGATGTGGGCGTGTCCCGCACCGGACCCGAATCAAGCGGTGTGACTGCGGAACGTGTGATCACGACGTGGGGCCATCGCACCACGTATGAGGAAGGCGTCCGGATCCGGGTGCGCATCAGCGCCGAGGATTTCCCGGCGTTCCTTCCCGAGCGCGGCCACGGTTCAAGCGCCATCATGTTCCGGGATCAGGCACTCCCCCAGATCCAGTTCACCACCCTCACGAACCCGGCAGCCGGTCACCGCGTTGCGACGGAACCGCCGGTGATCGACGGCGTCCCGTCCTCGTGAATGCGTGATCCGATCCGGAACTGGCGGATCATCTCCGTGCCCTGACGCTCCGCGAAGGTTTATGGCGCCGGGCCCGCGTCCCTGTGAGCGAGGCGAACCATGGCTCCCCGTGAACTTCCAGGCAGCACGCCCACGACGCGCCCGCTGCTCCTCGCGCTGGTCGCGTTGATGCTTGTCGCGATGTCAACGGCAGGCTGCCTCGACTCCGTACGGGATCGCCTCCCGGGCGCCTTCGGGGAACCGGAACCGCGCGCGGCATTCTCGTTCGCCGAGACGCGCGCCATCGAGCCACGCGCTGGAGCCATTGCCCACGATGTGCCGGTGGACGCGTTGACCAGCCGCATCCTCGTGGAAGCGGAACTCGGGTCCACGATGCCGGTCGCCATCGCGGAAGTCGTGGTCGCCGTGGCCCTGCCGAACGGGACCATCGTCCAGCAGTTCACGCTCACGCCGAACGCCCCCTCCGGTAGCATTTCCGTGGACTCGTTCCCCGTCCGCGGTCCGTGGAGCGTGGACGTGACCGCCCGCGGCATCGGCGGCAACGGCCAAGGCGCCACATACACGCTGAGGATCGACGAGACCCTCGTTGCGCGCAGCTGAGCCCGCCGCGCGGCCGGACGCCGGGCAAGCGCTTAAGCCGAAACCCGGAGTAACCTCGCCATCGTGGCCTCGGCTCCGTCCATTCCCGACCGTATCGCTGCCCTCGAAGACGCCTGCCGTTCCCGCGGTCGCGTGATCATCGCGTACTCGGGCGGCGTGGACAGCGGGGTCATCGCTGCCATCGCGACACGTGCCCTTGGCGAGAACGCGCTCGCCGTCCTCGTCCGAAGCGAGAGTGTCGGACAACGGGAGATCGATGCCGCCGTCGAGAACGCGCGCGCCATGGGCATCCGCCTTCGCGTCATCGACCACAGCGAACTCGCGGACCCGAACTACGCGGCGAATCCCACGAACCGGTGCTACTTCTGCCGGCAAGGCCTCGCAGACGTCCTCTTCGACCTTGCGGCGCAAGAAGGATTCAAGGCAGTCGCCGTGGGCACCGTCACCGATGATGAAGGCGACTGGCGGCCCGGCCTCAAGGCCCTCCGGGAAGCAGGCGCGTGGCAACCGCTCCTTGAGCAGGGCATCGACAAGGACACGGTGCGCGCCATCGGCCGGCACCTGGACCTGCCCGTCGCGGAGAAGCCGTCCATGGCGTGCCTGTCAAGCCGCATCCCGTACGGCGACCCGGTCACCGAAGCGAAGCTCCGCCGCATCGAGGCAGCCGAGGATCACCTGCGCGACCTCGGATTCCAGCAGGTGCGCGTCCGCCATCACGGCGACCTCGCACGCATCGAGGTGGAGCGCCACGAGATCCCGCGGCTGGAAGCCCCGGCGACGCGCGCCGGCGTCGAGGAAGCGTTCCGCGCCATCGGGTACCTCCGCGTCGAAATCGATTCCGAAGGGTATCGCACGGGGTCCCTGAACGAAGGGGTCACGACGGGGCTTGCCGGCATCCCGATCCGGGTGCGGACGGGACCTTCCTGACAACGGCATCGGCGGTCGGTCCGGGCGCCGGTCGGTTGGCCGGTCGGTCCCCATGGGGCCGCGACCCGTGGATCGCCGCGGGCCGCACGGCGTGAAGGAGTTGATTCCTACCAGGCGTCGCCTTCCGGGTGTCGCATCCCGGGTGTCGCATCCCGGGTGTCGCATCCCGGGTATCGCTTTCCCAGGTATCGCCTCCCTGACTAGCAGCCACGTCGGCGGCGGCGCGCGGGCGGCAAGTACGGTTCGCATGCAAGGTCACGGGAAATCGGGACGCGAACGGTCGCCATCCCGGGGAGACGGATCGGGTGGAGCGCGCCAAGGGGCCACGGAACGACGCGCGGCGCGGCCATGCTGGAAATGGGCGGGTGGCGGCCCCAACTGTCACTCCCACCTCGCGGCCCGCGCGATTCCCGCCAAGTCGACACCGCCGCGATTGGCAGGAAGACCCGGGGCCGGTAGGGAGGTACCGGCCCGCCACACCCAGGGCCGGTAGGGTGGTGCCCACTTAAGCCATAGTCCGCAGCGAGGCGTCGATTGTGCCGGGGTGGCGGAGCGGGTGGAGGGGAGGGGTGCAACCCGCCGCCTCGCCGCGCG
>JBFILE010000037.1:0-17393 GCA_041599855.1 Thermoplasmatota archaeon | reverse complement strand
GGGGCAATTTTCACACCCACCCCTCGTGAAGCGCGCGAGTGCATCCCCGCAACGCTCCCCAGCCGTCCAAGGGCCACAGCCCGCGCCCCGGATCCCGGAAGCCCCGCTTTCACGCCCGACTCACGGGAGGCGCCATTCCCTTCACTTCAGGCAGGTCGCCGCCGTCCCGGCGCTTCACCTTCACGCGGACGATGCGCCGGTTGAGCACCTTGTCCACGTGGATGTCGTGGTGGTCCAGGTGGATGACTTCCCCTTCCTTGCCGAGGCGCCCCAGCGTGTGGAACACGAACCCGGCCACCGTGTCGTACGGGGCGTCCTCGGGGAGGTTGAGCCCGAGGGTTTCGTTCAGGTCCTCCACGTGCATGCGCGCATCCACGATGGCAGTTCCGGGATCGAGGAGCCGGACCGCTTCGAGGCGCAGGTCGTACTCGTCGAAGATGTCGCCCACGATCTCCTCGAGGACATCCTCCATGGTGACGAGGCCCGCGGTGCCGCCGAACTCGTCCACGACGATGGCCATGTGGACGCGCTTGTCCCGCATCTCGGCGAGGAGGTCGTCCACGGGTTTCGTCTCGGGCACGAAGTACGGTTCCTTCATGAGACCCTTGACGTGCCGGTCGCCCTTCTCGCGGAGGAGCTTGACGAGGACGTCACGGGCATAGGCCAATCCGACCACGTTGTCGATGTCGCCCTCGTACACGGGGAAGCGGCTGAATCCGCTGTCCACGATGTACGCCTGCACATGCTCGAGGGTCGCATCCGCGGGGAGGGCGACCATGTCGGTGCGGGGCACCATGATCTCCTTGACGATGATGTCCCCGAACTCGATGACGCTGTGGATCATCTCCTCTTCGCCCTCTTCGAGGATGCCTTCCTCGGTGCCGAGGGTGATGAGGGTCTTGAGTTCCTCTTCACTCCGGAAGTGGGCGAAGCCCTGCTCGACGGTGGTGCCGGCGGCGGAGAAGATGACTTCCGCGATGCGCTCGAAGATCCAGATGATCGGGGAGAGCACGATCTGGACGCCGCGGATGACGGGCGCAAGACGCATGCTCATCTTCTCGGAGTGGCGCGTCGCGAATGCCTTCGGCGCGATCTCACCGAGGGTGAGGAAGAGCAGCGTGACGAACCCGGTGGCGGCGGCGATGGCGACGCCGTACGCATTCGATCCGAGGAAGGACATGGCGAACGCGGTCGCGATGGCCGCTGCGAGGATGTTCGTCACGTTGTTCGCGACGAGGATCGTGATCAGGAACCTGCGGGGATTCTCCAGGAGGCGCTCGACGGCCTCGATGCCGGGATGGTTGTCGTCGGCAAGTTGGCGGCGTCGCACCATGGCGAAGCTCAGGAACGCGACTTCGGCCGCCGAGAAGAAGGCGGACAGGGCAACGAGGGCGAGCAGCATGACGAGGGCCGCAATGGCGCCGCTCGGCGTCGCGAGGCTCTCGACGAGGCCGATGGCCGCCGGCGAATACGCTCCTGTTGAAGCTGTGGCGGCGGCAATGCCGAGTGGAAAATCAGGTCCTGTGGGGATGGCGGGGGTGATGGCTTCCAGCCATCCACCTAAGTGAGGGTCAGGGTCGTCGAGCATTTCGGCGGCGTCACCACTGCCACTGGCCGGCCAAACGGTCTGCCATCGGCCCTATGAATGAAGAAGCACTTGGGGATAAACCTTCTCCGGATCGGCCTTCGACCGGTTCGGCCCTACCCCCGCCCGTTCCAGCCCCGGACGCCTCAGGAGACGAGTACCCGCCTGGCCGTCTCCGCGAGGCCGGCGGCATCGGGCCCGAACAGGTAGGCGACGGCCTCGATGCCGAACCCGCCGGTCTGCACGAGAACGTCTGCGACGCCGGCTGCCGCCAAATGGGAGGCGAGGCCCTCCGTGTCCCGGTCGAGTTCTGCCGGGAATTCGAGGACCGTGAGCCCGTGGCGGGGCGCGTGGTCGAGGAGGCCGGAGGCGGGCGCCAAGGCCAACGCAGCCCGTCGCGACGGGTCCACGCCGCGCACCGCGAGGAGGACTTCGGCGACGTGGCGACTCGCCCCGAACTCGGGCTCTGCGGGAGCGCGGACGCGCCCCATGACCTCCACGAGGCCGCCCGGGATGCCGGCCACATCCAATTCGGTCCGCGCATCCCGCCGCGCCATCACGAGATTCGATCCGACGTGCGGCAGGTGGGCGGCGATGGCAGGCGTCGCTTCGAGGAGCCTGATTCCACGGCGGAGGCTGGACAACACCTCGGCATCGAGGAGCGTCTCGGAGGCGACGCCTTTCACGCACAGGTCGCAGCCGATGCCGCGGAGGGGTGCGTACTCGTCCTCGTGCATGTGGCAGATGGGGCCCCGGTTCTCGTACTCGCGGATGAGGGTCATGAACGCGGCCAAGGCCTCGACGGGACCCATCGTTCCGCCTGCGATTCCGCCGCCGACCCGCTGGACCGTTTCCGTGGTGCGCGGGTCGTCCGCGATGCGCGCGGCCAGCTCCTGCTTGCCGTGGGCGTACTTGGACACGGCGGCCTGGCTCACACCGAGTGCCTTGGCGACCTCGGATTGGGTCAGGCCGCGGGCGAGGAGGTCGCGGGACAGGAGCGCCCTGAGGGTGGGAATGACCTTGTCCGCCACGATCTCCTCGGGGAATCGCACGAGGGCTGCATCCGTCCGGCACGATTAAGGCTTGCCGGACGCGCGGGGCATGCCACCGTTACAACAGCACCCGCCGCTCCTCCTTCACCGTGTTCAGGACGAGCTGCGTCGTGGTCCGCTCCACGTCCGCCGTGTTGGAGAGTTCCTTGATGAACCGGTTGAGCTCGTCCCGGTCGCGGAAACGCGCGAGCATCATGCTGTCCCAGTCCCCGGTTGTGTCGTACACGCCGAACACGTTCGCGCTCCGCGCGATGCGCTCCTGGACGTCGAGGAGTTTCCCGGGCTTGATCTTGACCCCGATGATGACGACGAGGTCGTACCCGAGTTTCGCGGGGTCGATCATGGGCGCGTAGCCTTCGATGAAGCCCTCGTCCTCGAGCTTCTTCACGTGGTTCGAGACGGTGCTGAGGGCGAGGTCGAGTTCGCGGGCGATGTCGCGGAAGCTCTTGCGCGCGTTCGCGTTCAATGCCCGGAGGATCCGGATGTCCACGTCGACGAGGCCGGGCGCCACGGGGGGCGCACGGCGCTGCCGTTCGTGCTCACCCGGGGGGAGGGCGAGGCCGTGTTTGAGGCGAATGGCGAGATCGATGCGCTCTTCGTCGGTCGGGGCGCGACGTTTGACCACAAGGATTGAACGATCGTCGCGAGTTTAGGGTTTTGGGCGGTCAATCGACCAGCCGGGCCAGAGCCCACGCCGTGCGGCGTGGTAGGCGTACAGTCAAACCGTAGACGGGGTCGCCATTCGCCACGTCAGAAATCATGAGGCTCGGTCGATTGAATTGCTTATTGCTATTTTGCAAGTCATTTGACCGTTCGCGTTCGCGAAACCTTTTTCCACGGGACCGCTCGTGCCCGTCATGGCGGAGGGGCCTGTGCAGTCCCGTCCGTTGGGGAATCATCATGCCCAAGGTGAAGTCATCGTACACGATTGATGAAGTCGTCGAGGCCGCGAAGGCCGCCGACGTGCGCTTCGTCCGCCTCATGTTCAGCGACATCAACGGGACGCCCAAGAATGTGGCCCTCCCGGCGGAACGCCTCGCGGAAGTCATGGAGACCGGTGTCCAGTTCGACGCGTCCTCCATTGCCGGCTTCGCCGAGATCCACGAGTCCGACATGATCCTGAAGCCGGACCCGAACACCTTCAACATCCTCCCGTGGACGAGCGGCGACACCCGTTCCGCCCGCCTCATCTGCGATGTCTACAAGCCGGACGGCACCCGGTACGAGGGCGACCCCCGGTACGTCCTCCAGCGCACCATCAAGAAGGCCGAGGAGATGGGTTACTCCTTCTTCACCGGCCCCGAGTGCGAGTTCTTCCTCTTCAAGCAGGACGCGGAAGGCCACCCCACCACGAAGCCCCACGACGCGGGCGGCTACTTCGATGTCGGCACATCCGACTACGGGGAGCAGACCCGGAAGCAGGTCGTCCTGTACCTCGAGAAGATGGGCTTCAACATCGAAGCGTCCCACCACGAGGTCGCCCCCGGCCAGCACGAGATCGACTTCAACTACGGCCCCGCGCTGGTCAGCGCCGACCGCATCCTGACCCTGAAGTGGGTGACGAAGGTCGTCGCGCTCCAGAACGGCCTCCACGCCTCCTTCATGCCGAAACCCATCTTCGGTGTGAACGGGTCCGGCATGCACTGCCACCAGTCCCTCTGGAAGGACGGCGAGAACGCGTTCTTCGATGAGAACGGCAAGTACCAGCTCAGCGAGACAGCCTTCCACTACCTCGGTGGCATGCTGAAGTACACGCCCGAAGTGACCGCCATTCTCAACAGCACGGTCAACTCGTACAAGCGCCTCGTCCCCGGCTACGAAGCCCCCTGCTACGTCGCGTGGGCGAACAAGAACCGCAGCGCGCTCGTCCGCGTCCCCGCCTCCCGTGGCAAGGGCACGCGCCTCGAACTCCGCTGCCCCGACCCCGCCGGCAGCCCCTACCTCCAGACCGCCGTGATGCTCGCGTGCGGCATGGCCGGAATCAAGGAGAAGCTCACGCCGCCGGAAGCCGTCGAGCACGACATCTACAGCATGTCGGCCGCGGAACGCCGCAAGAACGGCATTGACGCCCTCCCCGGCAGCCTGAACGACGCTCTCGAGATGTTCGCGGACTCGAAGCTCATCCGCGACGTCCTCGGCGAGCACATCTACGAGCAGTTCATGCACGTCAAGGGCAAGGACTGGGACGCGTACCGCACCGCCGTGCACCCGTGGGAAATCGAGCGCTACCTGCCCGTGATCTGAGATCGCGGCGATTCCCCCTGCGCCCGCCCGAATCGCGGCGGGCGCAATCCCCTTTTTTCCATTCCTTGAATCTGCGGGGAGCGCGTTCGCTCCTGTGAATTCGACCCATGCCACGGGCGGACGTGCTGTCCGGATTGTGCCAGCGCACACCGCCGTGACGCAGGCCACACAAGTCGGCGACACACCTCGGAAGGGCTTTAGGCCCCCTGCGTTCTCGCCCGGGCCGTGACCTCCGTGGAAGCTGCAACCGGACAAGCGGATCCGGCGACCCGTTCGCGAATCGTGGCCGGTGATTACGATTCCGCGTACGCACGCGTCACTTCGGGGCTTCGCGATCACTTCAATGGATGGCGGATCACGGCCGACGACCCACGTGGAGGCCGCTTCGTTTTGGAGAAATCCGGGCTTCTTGCAGGCGCCCGCCGCATCGAGGTCGTGTTCACGGAGATCGAGACAGGGGATGTGGAGATTGCTGCGGCAGCCCAGGCCGGTGGCCTCTTCGGGAACGCCGACACGTTGCTGCTCGACACCCTTCGCGTTGTCGAACACGCGTAGGAAAGGACACAGGGCGCCGCCGACGGATCGGCGACACCCGAAGAAAGGAAGGGGTGCCGCGGGAACACGCAGGCTCCCGCGGCGGGTTCACACTATCATCGGGAAGGCCGCCGGGAGGCTCAGGGGCGGCGGTCCGGATGATGGTGTGGAGTCTTCCACCTTACTCGGCGACCGGGGTGCCGAGGACTTCCGTGGACCAGTTCTCGAACTCGATGAGCTTCGCAACCCAGTAGTCCGCGACAGCGTCCGTGTTCTCTTCCGAGATCTGCTTGGAGGCAAGGTCCCGGAGGCCGAGGCTCGAGAGGCGGCTGTGGAGCTTCGTCATCTCGTCCGCCCGCACATCCAGATCCGCAAAGCTGGCCACATGCTCGCCGAAGAATTCGCTCACGTGGGCGACTTCACCGACCTGGTAGGAGGCGCTGACGGACACGGAGTGGAACCGCTCGAGGAACTTGACCGCGGGTCCACCACTCACGCACGCCGCGTGGCAGATGCCCTTCGCCTTGTACTTGGGGCACCAGCGGCAGCCGCACCATCCGCATTCCTTGCAGGTACCGTCGGTGCTGCAGGTGCATTCGGCGATCTCGAAGAGACCGTCACAGCTGATCGACGCCGTGCACTTGCCGCAGCCCTTGCCGGCCGAGCACTTGCACGAGTCGCCGCCGTGCTCGAAGCCACCGAGTCCCGGGTCGGGGTCGGCTTCCGGTTCGACACCGGAGGGGATGAGGTCGTCGTCCTCCCCGATGATTTCCGCCGCGGCTCCGCCGTCGCCGAGGCGCGGGTTCGCGAGGACGTAGCGGGCCTGGAGGGCCGTTTGCGCGAGTTCGCGTTGTTCGCTGGTATACCATGATGCCGCCTCCCCGTTCATGAGGTTCGCGAGTGCATCGAGTTCCGTGTCCTTGCCTTCAGCTGTTGCGCCGACGCTTCCGAGAGGTGCCATCGTGACAAGCACGGCAGCGGCGATCGCCCAGCTGATCTTCATCATCATCTTGTTGGTTGCCATTGTTCTCCCTCAGTTTTCCTTGTGTCAGTCGAGGTAGAGGACCTCGAGGTTGACTGTGATGTCCTCGAGCGCGAAGTCGAGGCCGGATGCGTACCGGGTGAGCGACCAGTTGCCGGAGGCAGTGGGGTCGTCGATGCGGTACAGTCCATCGTTGAGTGTCGTGTGGATCAGGTTGCAGCCGCCCCAGACGTAGAAGAAGCCGGTCGGGGCCTCAAGGGTGAAGCGAAGCGCGTCACCGGGTTGGGGTTCGACGGCCAGTTCAAGGCCGTCGGTGGCGGGCACGTTGATCGTCATCTTGTCCTCGACGAGGATGCGATAGTGCACGATCTTCTCGTTCACGCGGATGATCTTGATCGGGATGGCTCCCTGGAACATGGTTGCGCGGTCCTCGACGAGCGCGGCGCCGAAGATCCGGTCCGCGTCCGCCCTCGGAATCGTGTTCTCACGGGCGAGGGTCAGGGTGCGTTCCACTTCGATGCCCGACTCCTTCGAGGCCGCAAGGGTCACATTGCCGACCGAGAGCGTCGAATGGGCGGGCGCGTTCCTGAGGAGGGGCACGATGCCCTGGAACACCGGGGGCCAGTCGGCCCACGGGGCATCGAGGATGCCGTCCGGTTCGGCGGCGCCGTACCGCTCGTATTCCGTCACGAGGCTGCCGTTCTCATCCGGCCAACTCGAGAGCAGCATGGTCCCGGCCTGGTCATAGATGCGGAGGTGGAGGAGGCGGAATTCCTCGTCCGCGGGGGCCTCGACGGCCGCGGTCGGCGTCGGGAACACGAATGCGGCCCCGACTCCAACGGCCACGAGGAGGGCCGTGATTGCTGTCGCTGATAGTGCTACCAATTTTCGGTTCATTAGCTTCACCCGTTTTCGTTTGCTTCACCATTTGCTTGTTGTGGAGGCAAGCCGAACCGGTTATCAGTCAGGCATCGCCCCCATCGTTGCTGATGCCAAGATTCACAGGTTGGCATATGAGCCGAGTGGCCCGGGCATTGCTAAGCACGACGGGACGTTGCTAAGCAGGACGAAACGTTGCTGAAGGGGCCGATCCGTTGCTGGGTTGCGGTTGCCCATAAGCGGTCCATGAAGCACGCGCGTTGAAGCAACCGGGAGGTTACGTACCAAGAACGGATCGTCAACGGACTCCACGGGTTCCAATGGAAGCGGGGACCCAGCAACGTTTGGTCTAGCGGCTTTATCCTTGCAGGCAAGCATGCTGTCACGGGTTCACATGGCACCGTATCGCATCACAGGGATCCTCCTGTTATCATTGGGGCTTGTCACAGGAATGGCCGCGCCCGGCGCGGATGCAGAACCACGCGCGGTCGATCTGCCCGGGATCGTGGTCGAACCGGGCCCGGGGATCCCATCGTGGATCCACCTGCCCGATCATCCGATCGTGTGCATGGGTGACGACTCACCCGGATTCAGCCACATCGCGGATTGCCTGACCACCCTGTGCGATGGCATCATCTCGGAAATGCCGTACGCCAACTGCCAGTTCAAGCTGTACGTCTGCACCAATCCGAACTCGTCCCCGCCGGCCCAGCTTTCGACGCAACCGTGCCGGACATCCCAGCAGGAAGTCCTCCGACTCCCGTGGTGAGATCGTGGGATCCAGGACGAAACCAGCCGGGACGTGGGCAATCCTGTGTCTCGGAATCGCATTGATCGCCCTCAGCGGCACTGCAGCCGCGGGAACGGCGATCCGGGGCGACCTGTCATTCGTGGACGCGCCGGCCCTTGACGGGCAGGTGCAGGTTCTCACGAACCACGGCGCCCTGCACCTCGCGCCCGCGATCATCGATGGCGCAGGGATCGCCCTCTCGTGGGATTCCGCGACGGGCTACGTGGTGGACCGGGAACGTGTCAACTACGGGGGATCGGGTTTCGGCGTGGCGCCTGAACCCGAGGTACGCAATGCGTCGGTCCGGTTCGGCCCCGGGACGATCTCATTCACGAACCCGGGCCCCGAATGCCTCATCGTCGTCTACACCACGGGGCAGGGCAGCCTCGCCCTGACCGGAGTCGCGCGCGGGTCCGTGGCATTCACGTCAGAAGACAGTGAGCATCATGTGGGAGAGGAAAACGGGAACGACGACCATTCGTTCCGGCTGACCATTCCCCGGGGCGCAATGTCGGTCACCACAACCCCCTCCGACGAGGACCTCGTCCTCCGGGACGGCGCCGCGATGGGATCCGGACGCCTCGGACTCGTCGTTTTCGATGCGGGCGCCGTCATCGATCACGCCGGTGGCGGACGCATGTTCGAAACGGGCACATGGGAGCGCCCGGAAACCTTCGGACCCGGCATTCCGGCGGGGATCCGGACATCCACCCGGTTCCTCGTCCTCGAACTCACGGGCGCGTCGGTCGCGCCCGATCCAGGGGTGCCGGTCCGATTGACGGCCGCCGACCCACAGGTCACCGTGAGCGGCACCGTCTCCGCGGCCGAGGCGTCGGGGTGGTTGCAGCTCGGCGGCGACCGCATCCGGCTCGACCGCGAAGGCGTCAGCGTGGATGGCACGTTGGAGCTTGCACCGCGCAGCCTCCACCCGGGGCTGGTCGCACTCCTCGGTTCGCAGGAGACCGCCCGCAGCACGTTCGGCGGCGACGCGGAGTCGGTCACCGTGAACGGCCAAGTGGTCGGCGCGCCCGCATCGCTGGAGAAGGCTGCACTCATGGCCACCATGTACGGCACGACGGCGGCGGCCGGAAGCTATGCGATCTGGACCATCGTCCGGCGATTCGCATTGGCTCCGTTGTTCTCGAGAATCCGGGACGACTCCCTCCTTGCGAACCCGAACCGGCATCGCATCCACGCCATCGTCCACGAGCGGCCAGGCGTCACCGTCGCGGACCTGAGCCGTGAAACCGGCCTTGCCCGCGCCGTCGTCCGGCACCACGTGATGAAGCTCGTGGAGCACGAGCAGGTGCAGGCGTTGCGGACCTCAAGGGATGTGGCCTACTTCGCGCCCGGCACCCTTCGCGGATCGAAGGCCGGGTGGAACGCGCTCAAGGACGACACGCGTCGACGCATTGCGCAGGCCATCGCCTCCTCGCGGGGCCTTTCGCAGGCCGACCTCTGCCGGCGCCTCGACCTGGCCCAGCGCCTCGTTGCGTACCACCTTGCCCGGATGCAGAAGTGCGGTCTCGTCGAGACGGAAGGCACCATGCCGAAGCGGTACGTCGCCGCGGGCGGGCTGCAGGACCTCCTGCTCCTGCAGGACCAGGAGTCTCAGGCGCCGGCCCATCGCATGGTGATGGCGCCGGGGCAGACAGCCTGAGCCGCCCAAGCGGCCCGATCGGATCCCGGCCGTGAACGCCGGGGTCCGGTCCGAGGGCCGTTGCGAAGGCTATTTGCGCATGGGGAACGAGCATGCGACTCCGGCTGACGGATTTGCCGTAGGAGGATGTGGATGTTCGAACACGTGCGCGCCGTCTTTTTCGACATCGATGACACGTTGTACGATTTCAAGGCCAGCCTGCGGGACTCCATCCTCCGGTTCCGCACCACGCATCCCGACGTTCTCGGAACCCTGTCCGAGGAAGAGATCGTGGCCCGGTACTGGGACGCGAACCGCTCCATCCCGGATGACGTGAAACGCGAACTCATCCATCGCGACGTGACGGAGTACCGGCACGCGATCTGGCTGGCGTTCCTTTCCCGGGTCGGCCATGATGGCGGTGATGCGGTGGCCCGCGACCTCGCGGAAACGTGGGCCCGTGACCACTATTCGCGGTTGACCGTGTTCCCGGGCGCCCTTGAAACCGCGCGCGCGTTGCGCGCCCGCGGTGTGGATGTGGGAATCATCACCAATGGTCCGGCCGCGCTGCAACGGGCCAAGATCCGGGGCCTTGGCCTCGATCGCATCAGTGACCCGGCGCTCATCTTCGTGAGCGGTGAGGTCGGTCATGACAAGCCGGCGCCGGAGATCTTCCAGGCGGCCCTCGATGTGGTGGAGCATGCGGCAGAGGCATGCCTCATGGTCGGGAACGACGCGGAAACCGACCTGTATGCCAAGGCGCTCGGGTACCGGACAGCCCATTTCACGCCATGTACGCGGGGCAGCGTCGCAAACCACCCGTGGCCGCCGGACGTGTCCGTGGCCACCTATAAGGAACTAGGCCGATTCCTCGGACTCCCGTGACGCCCGCGCCTTTTCCTCGCGCGCGATGGTTTCGAGACGCTTCGCTTCCTTGTTGGCGCGATGCCCGAGGTATGCGAGGACGAAGAATGCGGGAACAAGAACAAGGGCCCACCATGTCTGCAGCCATGCGGCAACGGCGCCGAGGACGCCGGCGGTGAACACGTACGCGTAGTAGGTGGCGCCGCGGGCGCGGAGGTCGTTGGCGCGCAGACGCAGCGCCTCCGGGTTCGCACCGACTACTTCTTCCCGCGTGCGCCCACCCCCGGACCGATCTCGCCGGATTCCAGTTGCCTGTGGGTGCGCATGCGTTGGGCACCCAGCATGAGGAAGATGAGGGCCGCGCCCGCAGCGAGCGCGAGGTTCGCTGTGCTCCACCCGTTGAGGTAGGCGTAACCGGCAACCGCGCCCAGGATGGCTGCGAGTGCAAAGTTCAGGTACGCAAGCGCACGGAGAGGTTCCACGGCGCCGGGATGGCCCCGCGAGACTTCAACGATATGTATCTTCATGTGGCTACTTCGTGCGGATCTTCCCGCCCCCTGGCCTGGTCAATGGAGCCCGAGGGAGTCAGCGTTCACGGATCCCCTTCGTCGTCATCGTCATCCTCGTCCGATTGGTAGATATCGCGACAATCCTTCGTGTGGACGGTGGTGCCCTCCACGCAGACCGGTGGTTCATCGCCGGGTTCCGGCGTTTCCGCCTCAACGGGTGCAGCGGCGGCGGCAAGACACACCACCGCCAGAAGAATCAGGATCGGTTGCCTCCTCGACATGGGATTCATCCACCCCGAGTACCTGAACGGCCATAAGCAAGGTAGGCGGATGATTGCTGGGACCGCCGCGTCCGATGCCCCCCGGCGGATCCCCGTTGCCACGGCGCCACTGCGCCGGTCGCACGCTGGCTCCGCCATGCACGCGGCCCATCCCTACTTAACGTGCATAGGCGGCTGATTGCTAGCTGCCGTGCGGCCGAACCAACCCTTTTTCAGGCCATTGGACTCTATGCCTCCTGAGGCTCTCGCAATGGAGGCATCGATCCGGGGAGCAATCGCACTCGTCATTGCAGCCGCGTTCCTTGCGCCGGTCGTTTCAGCGGAGGGAGGGATCGAAGGGTCCCTGAACCGTATCGTGGGAATTGACGTGCATGGGAACGTCGCGATGACCGGATCGGAAGGCATCCTTGACCTTTCGGCACTCGCCAGGCGCCCGGACACGACACCGGCTATGCTCACATTCGAATCCGCAGAGGGCCACGTCACCAAGAGGTACCGTTCCGAAGCCTGGGCCGGGGTTGACAAACTCCAGTTGAACCGCGAGTACGGCCAGGACAACTACACATTCAGCGCCGGGTCCCTGTCCGGCTTCGCATGTGAAGCCATCTGCGATTTCATCCTGGTTGGCGAAGGCGCGGAGGGTGAATTCCGGATCGGGGGTGCGATCGACGGCGCATTCGGGCCCGTGGACACCCCGCGCGTCCACTACGGCGGCATGGGGAAACCCGAGGCGGCGAATTCC
Source organism: Thermoplasmatota archaeon (assembly GCA_041599855.1). Lineage (GTDB taxonomy): Archaea > Thermoplasmatota > SW-10-69-26 > JACQPN01 > JAJPHT01 > JBFILE01. The sequence continues at coordinate 5,292 of JBFILE010000037.1, read as the reverse complement.
TTCCACCGACTCATCGACAAGGGGTGGATCGGCATCGACTCTGGCGCATGGCCGAATACGACGATCCGCGTCGAGGACGCCACCGCCACGGCACGCGGGAATCTCCAGCTCTTCGTCTGGAACGCCACCGTGGTCGTCGCGAGCGAAGGGTCCACGACCGAGATCCGCACCGGCATCCTGGCCCGTGACCCGGTAGATGTGAACGGTCAATGGGTGGTGGACGACGTCACGTCGGGCTTCCTCATCCTGAACCTCACGGGCGCATCGCTTTCGCTCGGCCCGAAGGATCCCTTCCGCTTCAGCACGCAGGAGGCCACGGTCGGGCTCACGGGAATCATGAACGCCGACGAAGCCGATGGACGAATGGCCTACGACGGTCAAACGATGCCGGTCGACCGTCAATCCCTGGTCATCGGGGGCGACCTTTCCCTTTCGATTTCAAGCGTTCCCACGAGAAACGCATTCATGCCCACCCTGCGGGACAAGGAGAATCCTTGGCAGATGGGCATTGCAGGCACCGCGACGACGGTCGTGATCGGCGACGTCGGCGTCAGTGAAGCACAGGTGGCGGCACGGACCCCGATCATCGAGTGGACCATGGGCGCAGCCGCCCTCTCCATCGGGATCTATGGCCTGTGGCGTCTGCTCCTCGTCCCCCTGTACTCGCGCATCGAGCGGTCGCGCATCCTGCACAATCCCAACAGGAGGCGCATCTACAACCTGGTGGATGCCCGACCCGGCGTCACCGTCTCGGAACTCGCCCGGGAAACCGGACTCGCGAGGGTCGTCGTGCAGCACCACGTGCAGAAGCTGGAGGACCACCGGTTCCTGACCGGGCGGGCCACCGGAAAGATCCGCGGCCTCTTCGTCCCGACGGCGATGCCGCCGTCCCCCGACCGGTGGGGGGCGCTCATGGACCCGACAAGACGCAGCGTAGCGGACGCCCTGGAGTCCCGGGGCGAGGCCACGCAGCGCGATCTCGTGGAGGCCCTGGGCATCTCGCAGCGCCTCGTGTCCTATCACCTGACCCGGCTTGCGGCCGCGGGCGTGGTGGATGTGGAGCCGGGAATGCCGCGGAAGTACCGGCTGGCCGACGCCGTCGGCCAGGTCAGAGGATCCGTGCGAGCAGGGGAAGAAGGATTACGCCCATGACGTGACTTCTCCGGACACGCAGGATCACCGGCAAGGCGCCGACCAGAGCTCCGACGCCCAGGATCACAAGACCCATCCATCCTGCGAACACGCCCGTGATCACCGCAATCCACAGGATGGCCCCCCATGCGAGGCGATCCGTCCGCACGCGATTCGACAGCCGGGCGAAGGCGCGCGCCGCGGCGCGGGCCGCGAGCCATCCCACGAGGGCGCCGATGGCCAGCGTGAGGAGGAAAGCCGCCGCAGCCTGACCGACGGCGCCTTCGCCCCATCGGGTCATGGGCGCGAGTGCGTCCGCGGTGACGGCGCTCCCGCTCCGCGCCCGTCCGAGAAGGGGCAGTGCCAGGAGGCTCATGACGACGCCGGCGCCGGCGCATGCACCGAGGACGAAGATCGTGGATTCGGCGTCGCGGGACCGCTGGGTGCCGAGGGCCATGGCGCTCGCATGGCTCGGGGACAGGCCGGGAACAAGCGCGAGGAGGATGCTTGCCAGGGATCCGATCCCGGCCCCCTTCAGGATGCCTGTCGGTGCGGGGCCGGAGACATCGATCTGCGGCGGGATCGGCAGGGTTCGAAGGGCGAGGGGCACAAGTCCCGGGATCCCGAAGAGCCCGGCAAAGACCGGCAGCAGGACACTCGAAGGGATCCCGAATGGGCTGGTTGCGCCGTGGCGAAGGGAGGCCCAGCCGTAGGCGCCCGCAAGGAGGAACACGAGGAATGCGAGGAGGCGCCCCAGCGACCGGGATGCGGGACCGTCGGTCCACACCCGCCGGACCCGGACCCGGATGCGCGTGCCCACCTCGGGCGGGCGCAGGCTCACCGGGTCCGCAAGGCGACGACCATCCTCAAGGAGGATACTTCCGGATTCGGCGCGGGCGACGATGCCCTCGGTGGCGCGACCGTGGAACGGGTCGATCACCAGGTACGGTCGATACGGGACGCGACGCCTCTCGGTCAGGATGGTGAAGGCGATGATTGCCACGAGGATCACCGGCAGGGCGGCGCGGGCATGGTCCCCAAGATGGATCGGAGGCGCAACGAGGTGGGCGAGAGGCAGCGCGAGAAGGAGGCCCGCAAGACTCCCGGCGAGGGCCCCCGCCGCCGCCAGGTCCACCGCTTCCACGCCGCGGCCGTCGAGGAGCATCCGGTGGGCGGGAAGCGCGGTGCCGATCGCCTCTTCGGGCGGGGCGCCGAGGAAGGTTCCTGCCGCGAGGCTCGTGAACGTGGCGGCGACGCCGGCTGCAAGGAACCCGGTTGCCACCGGCCCGTTGGCGAGTCCGGGGATGCCTCCGAATGCGAGCGCAAGGGCGGCGAAGGTGTTGACGTGGAGACCCGGGATGACGCCGCTCGCCGCGCCGGCGATGGCGCCGGCAGCGGCAGCGATCACGATCATTCCGGCGTCCAGTGCGTGACCTCCACCGTGTAGCGGGCCGCGGACGCCTGATAGCGCACGACTCCCTCCACCTGAGCCCAGCCGTCCGGCGGCGCGATCGGGAAGATCCCCAGGATGCGTCCGGCCCCGTGGGGGTCGCTGAGCTGCCGCTCGCCCGCAGCGTCGCGCCGGATGTCGGCGTGGGTGATGACTTCCGTACCGGCAAAACGGGCCGGCTCCGCCAGGATGTCGGCAAGTGGAGTCGCCTGCGAGGATGGGGACAGGACGACGACGTCGGCAACCTGGGTGGAAATCGTGAACGTGCCGCGGTCGCGGCCGACGAGGCCTGTCACGCGGACCTCGTCGCCCACGAGCGGAAGCGCGGTCCGTTCGCCCATGAGCAGCGTCACGCGTGCGTGCCCGGTGGCCAACGTGAGGGCCGCGCCGCGGGCACCGACATGGACGTCCACGATGCGGCCATCGAGGCTCACGCGCGCCCCCTCATGCTGCGGAAGCGCGCCCGCGTCCACCACCGGCGGCGCGAGCACGTGGACGAGGACGACGAGTCCCACGACGCCGGCGACGGCCGACGCCGCAAGCACCCGTTCGACAGGGTTCATGCCGCGGGAACGCGCCGACGGGTTCAAGCATCCTCTCCCGAGGTCACCCCATGTTCGAGGTGTCCCCGGTGCCGGGGGCCCTCATGCGCGACGGATGCGCGCAAGACCGAGGGCGACGCCCGCGATGGCGGCGATGCCGAGGATGACGCCGGCGGGCGGAGTCTCATCTTCGCCATCGCCCTCGGCATCCGGGGTTTCATTGCCGCCCGCATCCGCCGCCCGGACCATGGGGGGAATCGTCGCGTTTCCCAGTGCCCACTCGTCCGCCGGGTCGGGCAGCACATTCCCGTTCACGGCATTGCCTGCCCAATGGAACTCGACGAAAGTGGCGGCGGCGGCCGGCGCCGTCCACTGGAAGGCCCATGTGCGGGCGGTCGCTCCGGCACCGGTGTGGGTGAGGCCGGCGCCATCATCCATGGTCTTGGCCCGATCGTTCTTGGGGGCGAACGTGCCGAATGAGGCCTGGATCGCGAACCCGCCCTGGTTCGCGCCACCCGGCAGGGCCGGCGGCCCGCCGTTGATGGTCAGGGTCAGGTCGTAGGTGACGTTGGCTTCGTAGGCGGCCGGGAAACCCGCCACGGCCACGGTCACGCCGCTCGATGCCTGGCTTGCATGGCACGTGCACCCGGATTGGGCGGTGCCCGATGGTGCGCCTCCGCTGAAGGCGGCGCCGGGGCCCGTGGACCCGAGGAGGATCAGGATTAGCGCACACGCGAGAAGCCCGAGGACGCGATGGGACAGGGAAGCCGCCACGGAAGCCGCCAATGATGGCCGGCGCGATAGGCCTTGCGGCTTGCCTGCGGGAACGCGGCATGGGATCCCGGGAACGCGACATCAGTCCCGGGAGCACCGGTCGCGCGGCCCTGCCCCATGATTCCCTTCGCCGAACCTTTTTCAAGAAAGTCGCCCGATGGCGGGACGTGCCCCCCGCCCGTGGCAATCCTCCTCGTTCGCCCGACCCGGGCGAGTTGGCCCGCGGGCGCGAGGATTCCGCCGGGCTGGAATCCCGGTTCGGTGCCGCGGACCACATTCCCGTCGAGATCCCCATGCACCCCTGGGAATTCGCCCTCCTCCGCCATTCCAAACTGGATGGCCGGTACCGGGACGCCACCATCTTCATCCCGTACGAGGGGAAGCTCGTGTGCATCGTGAAGCATGCGTACCCGGACGGCGTCGCGCGCCCACCCTCCGGAGGCGTGTGTCCCGGGGAATCCCTTCAATCGGCAGCCGAGCGCGAAGCGTGGGAGGAAACGGGCCTCCGCGTGCGCATCCGCCATTACCTCACGCGCGTGACCGCGTCATTCCACTTGGACCCCGATGCGCGGCCGCTCGCGAATCCCCTCGCGGAAGCCAGTCACAAGGATTGGACCCTCCCGGAATCCCCGCCGCTGGAATCGCTTGGCCCCGAATACTGGGAAAGCCACGTGTTCTGGGCGGAACCGACCGGCGGCCACCTGGGCCCGCAGGACACGAACGAGGTCAAGGAGATCCGGTTGGTTCTGATGGAGGAACTCGAAGGCCCCGTGCACGAGCGCATGCGCCGTTCCGGTGTCGGTGGCTTCCAGTATCGGGTGCGTTTGCAGGAGGCAGCCATCGCCCGCATTCGCGCCCTCGGCCTCATGTAGCCGGGCGGAGGGAAGGACCGAGCGGCCCGGACGAAAGCCGGCGGACCGTCATGGATACGCTCAATACGGAGCACACGGATTTTGCGGCGATGGACGATGTCCAGCGCGGGAAGCGCCTCTTGGTGCCGGATGAGTCGCTTCCGGCGATGTTCGCTCGCGTCGCCGCCGCACGCGGGAGCCATCCCGCCTTTCGCGCACGCCGGGGCCCGGACCCCGGCTTCCAGGACACCTCGTACCAGGAAGCCGCATCCCTCGTGCGCGCCACCGCCCACGGCCTCCTTTCCCGTGGCATCGCCGGCGGGGACCGGGTCGCCATCCTCGCCGACACAAGTGTCGAATGGGCCCTCTCCGACCTGGCGATCCTGAGCGCCGGCGCCGTGACGACCACCATCTACCCCACGGTCACCGCGGACCAGCTTGCCTTCCATCTGCAGGATTCCGGGGCACGCATCCTGATCGTGGACACGGATGAGCAGCTTGAAAAATACGCGCAGATCCACGAGCAATGCCCCGGCGTGGAGGC
>JBFILE010000036.1:0-17435 GCA_041599855.1 Thermoplasmatota archaeon | reverse complement strand
GTGCGCGACGGAGGTGCGAGCGCGGTCCGCGTGACCACGGTCGCGTGGCGGGATCTCATGTGACATCGGGACGTGTACGCGGGGCCGGTACCCCGGTACCGGCCCCACGCCACGCGGTCCGGTACCGGGGTACCGGCCCGACCGCGGCCTCCGGATGTCGCAGCAGGCCTCGACCTTGCCGATCCTCCCCCGGCATTCCCCTCCACACCCACCCTGCCCGCTCAGACGAACATCTCTTCCTCGCTGTCCTTCGCCATCGGATGGGCACTCTTCCGCCCGGTCACCCTCGTCACATCGAGGCGATACATGATCTGCGGCTCGCCGTGAGCCGGCTCCCCGGTCTCGGAGACGCCCCATTCCGGTGGGAGCGGCGCACTCAGCAGGGCGTCCATGGCAACCAGCCGCTCATCCTCGTTGGTGACCTCGTGAACCGGGCCGAACGCGAGTACGCTCATCCATTGGTCCATGTCGAGGACGTGGTCGACCTGGAAGCAGGCTTCCTCGGTGTCGTCGACGTACTCGCACTTGAGGCCGCGCTCGACGTGGAAGTACACGTTCTTGCCGTCATAACCGAAGGCGATGGGAATGACGTAGGCCTTTCCGTGCCGTGCCAACCCGAGATGGCCGTAGCGTGCGTGACCGAGCAGGGACTGGATTTCCTCTTGACGCATGGATTCCATGGGGATGACCGGCTGTCATCTGGTCGGCTCCCGTTCTTACCGGCTTTCGTTGGTGGGTCGATGGGCGGGAGAAAAACGCTTCACGCGCGGGGGCTGCCCCGTCTTGCCCGTTCCCTGGTGCCTCGGTACTTCCCGTGCTCCGATGCCCGGGTCCCTCTCCCCATGCTGATCGAAGGGGGCCCCCTCGGGCTTGCACGCCTGGAGCCCCGAGGGTTGTGGCACGGGGTCATTGAACGTCACCCGTGGGTGGTGCATGAAGAACCGAAAGAAAGGGAAGACGCTCCGGCCCGCGTCCACGAGCCGGAACGATTTGGCGCCGGATCACGCGTATTGCGAGACCTGTTCGCGGGCGCGGACATCGAGGGCGCCGGTGCCGTCGAACGCATCCGGAAGCTTGCCGTCGAGGCTGTACTTGTAGAGCGCAGCCTTCAGGATCCCGTCGATCGCGCTGTTCGCGGCGAAAACCACGATGAGGTACAGCGCAGCGATAGCAAGCAGCGTGATGCCGCCGATGACGCTCGTGCCCATGAGCATGATGCCGAGGTATCCCGGGATGATCGCGAGCAGACCGAGGAGGAGGAAGACGATCCCCGTCGTGAAGATGCCGGCGACGCCTTCGCCGAACACCTTCTTCATGGTCCCGACGCTGCCCTTCATCGCCTGGCCCGGCCCGACGTTGTCATAGACCAGGACGGGCACCGCGAAGAACGTGGCAATGTTCCACGCCGCGCCGGCGATGGCCACCGCGATCTGACCGATGATCCTGGTGACCGGGTGATCGGAGCTGCGGGCCGCGTTCTCGAGGATCTTCAGGATGAGGCCGACCGTCGCTGCGACGAGGGCCCACTGGAAGATCTTGCCGACCCGCTGGCCGGCCTTCCGGAGGCCGTCGGAAACGACGGGGTCGCCGCCCTGGAAGCGGATCATCGCGCACTCGATGACAGCGGCGTTGAAGAAGATCGCGATGAAGTACATCACGACGTACCACAGGAAGATTCCCGCATACAGGATGGGGCCGGGGTCGTTCAGCGCCGGGATGGTCACAATGAAGCCGCCGAACATGACGGCGCCAGCGAGGATCATGGCGAGCCCACTCATGAGCGGCAGCGCGATGATTTCCTTGTCAAGCTTGAGGACGCGGAAGGACGCCTTCGTCAGGGTCCAACCGCGAGAGATGCTCTGGAACATGGAGACACCAGTCAAAAGGCCCAGCCACGAGGCGAGTATAAAAACAGCGCGCAAAGCGCCGGAGGTTCGGTGGGTCGCCGATCACCAGATCGCAAGGCCGCGAGCCCCACTGCCAACCAGAACCGACACGAGCACCCAAGACAAGAAGTGCAGGCTCCCAGCCAACCAGAACATAGGCGAGGCGATCACGCAGGACAAGAAGTGCAGGTGCCCACCAGCCAACCAGAATCGAGACAAGCACGCAGGACAAGAAGTGCAAGCGCCCGCCAGCCAACCAAAACCGAGAGGGGCCCGCACGACAAGAAGTGCAGGCGTCCGCCAGCCAACCGGGAGCGGGGGTGCGCGAGGGCGGCAGCCCACTCCGCAGGCCGCGCAGCGGCCGAGGACAGGGACCCGCGAGCGAAGCGAGTTGGTCTCCTCGCTCGACGGCGCGACCTTACGGCGGAGGCGGCTTTGCCGCAGGCGGGCGAAGCCCGCCAAGGCGCGGAACCGCGTTGCGCGTCCAGTGCCGCCGGAGGCCGGTCAACAAGTCGCGTCGTCGGATCATGTCACTCCTTTTTCTCAAGGACACGGACGTTGTCGCCGCGGATCGTGACGGGGATCGGGACCATGGCTTCGAAGAGTTCCACGGTGATCTCTTCCTTGCCTTCATCGATCCGCTGGACCCGGGCGCGCTCGCCCTTGAAGGGGCCCGCGATGAGTTCCACGATGTCGCCTTCGGCAATGCCGGCGACGGAGGGCTTCGGGGTCAGGAAGTGCTCGACTTCGCCGAGGCCGGTTTCGCCCTTGACGAGGCCGCGGGCGTGCGGGACACCTTTCACGAGGCGTTCGAGGAGTTCGCGGTCCACGGCTTCCACAAGCACGTAGCCCCGGAGTTCCGGGGGCGAGAGGACGGCAAGAACGAACTTGCCTTCGGCACGGACGCCCTTGTGGGCGACCATGGCGGCCACGGTCTTCTCCTGGTTGATCGTGGTCTTGAGCGCAAAGATTTCGCCGCCGATCGGCTCCTCTGGGACGCCCGGTTCCAGCGGTGCGTCGGCGCTTTCCGCGTCGGAAGACGGGGCGATGGACGTGTCGTCGATCACGATGATGAAACCCCCGAAGGGACCTCCCGTAAACTAGGAGGTTCGAGGGCTCGAAAGGGCTTCCCCTATTTCTAGCTCGCGGCCGGGTGCCGGGGCACATTTGAGGGCTACGCGTGGGGGCGTCGGGGTCGCGTTGCGGAGCGTGCCCCATCTCGCGAGGCCTGGCGAAGAAGCGGCGACGCCGACCGGGGCGGGGGAGTGGGGAGTGGGCGGGGGGTCGCGGGAAAACTGTCAACCCGCGCAGGCCGGTGCCCGGGCAGGTGCGATGGCGCGTCGCCACACATGCCCGGGCACCGGCGCCTCAAGGAGGTTGATCGGTGTCCATCCCGCCGCGAGAGCCTTCGCTGATGGAAGAAATTGGGGGAGCCGACAACGCCAACTCCCTATGACAAAAATCGGGGCCGAATTGGCGCGGCCGATTCACTGATTCTGCGGGATCAGCGACATGAGGAGGTAGATCACGAATCCGAGGGCGCCGAGAACGGTGAGGCCCGCGGAAGTGATCTTCGCCATGCGGTTGAATTCCTCAGGCGAGGGCTTGCGCGCCATCTTCAGGACGCGGCCGTACTTGCCTTTGCCAAAGTTGCCCACGCGAGTCTCGATCTTCGCCTGGGCGGCCCAGGCCTTGTCCACGAGAGTCTCTTGTTCTGCGGGCGTGGTCGCCATACAAAGCCGGCGAGAGCGGTCCCCTTATTTAATGCCTGCCGATGGGTTCCGATTGGCCCGATTCTGCCCTTCACCGATCATCGGCGCGGCCGAGGCGGGGCCGCGGCCGAGAGATCGCACCGTTGGCCAACCCTTCAATGGCGAGTGGCGGGGTGCGCGAGGGGGCGCCGACGCACTCGCTCGTATTTGCCTCGGTCGCGCGTCTGCGTCTCGATGGGCTTGCCCATCTTCGACAGCAGCCCCTCCGCAGGCCGTGCAGCGGCCGAGGACAGGGACGAGCGAGCGGAGCGAGTTGATCACCTCGCCCGATGGCGCGACCTTGCGGCTGGAGGCCGCTTAGCCGCAGGCGGGCGAAGGCCGCCAAGGCGCCATCGCGCCTTGCGCGTCCAGTCCCGCCGCCGGAGGCCGGGCCCAAAGTCGCGTCCGTCCAAGGATTCCCACAATCGGGGCGTGGCAAAATAGTCCCAAATGTCCATTGAGTGCGCACCGAAGCGGCCAAATAGGGGTGCATCGTTCGAGCGTCGGCGCTCAAGCCGTCCGGACCACTCTGGACTATCTTGAACGCCCGTTGACCGGGAGCCTCTTCCGAGAGCGTTCCGCGGCTGACTCTCCCCTTTGTTGGGGGTGGGAGGTATCGGCCTGACCGACAAGCCGAAGAGCCTGCTTTACAAGCTCGAACCAATCATCAAGCGCTGGCCCGCTGTCACGAAGCCCGAGGGGCACGTCCACTTCAGGACAAAACTCCTCTGGAGCATCGGCTGCCTAGTGCTATACTTCATCCTCGCGAACGTCTTCATCTACGGATTGCGGGGGGGTGAGCTTGACGTCTTCAACCAATTCCGCGCCATCATCGCGGGAGCGTCGGGTTCCCTCGTGCATCTTGGTATTGGTCCCATCGTTACGGGATCGATCATCATGCAGCTCTTCGCCGGTGCGAAAATCATCAATCTTGACCTCACGAATGCTGAGGACAAGGCGATTTACCAGGGCACGCAGAAAGTGCTCGTCATCGTGATGATCTTCGTCGAGTCGGTCCCCCAGGTCTTTGGTTTCCTTCAGCCCGACCCGGCACTCGCATCGCGCCTCGGTGCGAACGGTGCCTTCTGGGCAGGTTCCATCGTCGTGCTCCAGCTCGCCATCGGAAGCTATCTTGTCTTCCTCATGGACGAGGTGGTTTCGAAGTGGGGCCTTGGGAGCGGTATCTCGCTCTTCATCGTCGCCGGTGTGGCTCAATCCGTGTTCACGGGTATGTTCAACTGGCAGCGGTCGAACCCGGGCATTCCGCTTGATCCGATCGCGAACCCACCCAGTGGTCTCCTGCCGAAGACATGGTATTTCTTCAGCGAGATGAGTACTGGCCAATGGGTACAGGGTGGATTCGAGACGTTGTTCCTGGCTCCACCGAACCCGGTGATCGCGCTCATCTCCACGACGATCGTGTTCCTCGTGGTCGTGTTCGCGGAATCGGCCCGTGTCGAGCTTCCGCTCGCCCACGGCCGCGTCCGCGGCGCGCGTGGTCGCTACCCGATCCGGCTCATCTACGCGTCGAACATCCCGGTCATCCTGGCCGGTGCGCTCCTCGCCAACGTGAACCTCATCGGTCTCCTCCTGTGGAATCGTTCGAGTCTCGGGAACCTTCCGGGAATCGGCCACAGCGAGATCGTGGGCGGCTACATCGAAGGTACGACAACGCCGTACTCCGGCATTGCGTACTACCTCAGCCTACCGAACGGCGTGAGTGATTGGCTCCTGCCATGGCTTTCGCCACAGTATCGTCCACAGATCTATGGTGGGATCTTCCGCACCATGGGTCTCGAGTTCGAGACTGCCGTGAACATGCAGATCCTGTTGCATGTGCTGACGTATGCGACGTTCATGATCGGCGGCTCGATCCTGTTCGCCATCTTCTGGATCGAGACCACGAACATGGGTCCCGAGCAGGTGGCGAACCAGATCCAGAAGTCGGGCATGCAGATCCCGGGCTTCCGGCGTGACCCGCGTGTCACCGGGAAGATCCTGGCCCGCTATATCCCGGTCGTCACCGTGATCGGTGGTGCTGCCGTCGGCATATTGGCCGTGTTCGCGGATCTGTTGGGTACCTTGGGCGGCGCCGGTGGTACCGGTCTGCTGCTTGCGGTAGGTATCCTGCAACGACTCTACGAACAGATCGCCAAGGAACAAGCCATGGAAATGCACCCGGTGCTCCGTGGCTTCTTCGGCGAGTGAGTAGGTGATTCGCGGGGCGAGGGGGGCCCAGGCCCCCTTCGCCCGTTGCGGCCGTGAACCGGTCGCAGGCACTTCCGCGCGCGTGGCGCGCGGACGTGTCGCGGGCCCCCGTCCCCGGGTTTCCGGTGGGCGGTGGGGTGCCATTTTGTTTTTACGCGTTCCCTCTTGATCAGCGTGTGGAAGGGCGGATGCGGCAGTTCAGGTATCCACCATCGACGGCTGTCCGCGCCCCGTGTCCCCGGCTCAACGGCCCGCACACCCGCCGCGCGCGCCGCATGGCTCTCGGCGACTCCGTTGGTGGAAGGAAATCCGCGGACGCATGCTGCGGTCTGCCCGCCGCCCCGCCTTCCGCTTCCGAATGGCATGTGCGCTCGACGTGCCGCCTGCGAGGGCACCGCCCGCGGACGGGATTCGGGGCGTCTCCGGACCCGCGTTGCGTGGGCGTGCGGCGCACTGCGGCCCCACGCATTCCGCGACCAGGGGGCCGCATTGCCCGAGTCCTCACGTTTTTGTCCCTTCGGAACGTTCGCGGCAACGTGTTCGTGCGCTTTCGTGACCCCGCCGTCCTCGAGTCCATCCTTGCGCACGCGCGCGATGGGGCCCCGGATGAGATCTGCGGTATCCTCGCGGGCCGGGATGAAGCGGGCGTCCGCGACGTGGTCCGTGCGTACCCGGTGCGGAATGTGCATGAGCGGCCCCGCGGCGAGTACCTCATCGATCCCGCCGAGCAGTTGAGGATCACCCTTGAGATCGAGGATGACCTCGGCCTCGACGTGGTCGGCTTCTACCACAGTCATCCCGCGGGCCCGCCTCGCCTGAGTGCGACGGACAAGGCCCGTGCGTCATGGCCGAACGTGACGTATTTCCTTGCGTGGCTCCGGCCGTCGGAGGATGTGGGCGCGTGGCTCTTCGATGCGGACCGTCGCCTATTCATCCCGCAGGAGGTCGTCATCGGTGATGAGGATCCGCTGTCCGGCATGAAGTCCGAGGGAGCGTTCCTGGTGGACACGGACCGGGAGGTCGTGCATCGCCTCGACGGTGTGACCGCGGCCTGCGTCATCAACGGCATCCCCGAGGAGGCGCGCCAGTTCGCGGCGAACGAGGCGCGGGCGACCATGGTCCTGAAGACCCGCCATTATTCGGCCTGCGACCACTGCTACCGGTACGAGCGTCAGCGCCCGGCGGACTGAGGCGGTTGCTCGGCGTTCACAGGGGCTGGAGTTCGCCTTGCCGTGTGAACGTGCGCGTGGTGGGGTGGAAGTCCTTCCATGCGAACCAGTAGGCGACGCGCGTCGTGAGTTCGCGGCCGTATGCGTTCTCCGCGCCCACGAATCCTTCGTGATGGCTCACGTAGAGGCCGCCGTCGCGCGTCTCGATCTCGACTTCCCCGAGCTGGTCGAGGAGGGTCATGGTGACGGCGTACGGTTTTCCTTCGTGGATGAATCCCGCAACCTGGATCTTCGGGTGCAGGCGCTTGTCCCGGTTCTCCACGGGGTGCTCGATGTTCTCGCTGCGCGAGTAGGCGACCCACTTCTCGTCCAGGTCGTAGGTGCGTTCGGACGAGGGCGCGCGCATGACCTTCGTCGATGAATGGCCCCGCGTCCATGCTCGCCACGTGACGACGTGCGCGGGAATGGGGGCGAGGAAGGTGCCTTTCGCGGGTCCGTCGATGCATTCGCCGGTGAATGCGACCCATCGGTTCCCCTGGTCATCGTCCACGACGAGGCTGTTCCGGACCCGGACGGGGGCGACCGTGAATGTGTGGACGGCGCCGGCCACCCGGCGGTCGAAGGCCGCGCCTTGCCCGGTCCTCGGGCAGTACGTGACCAGGACCGGGATGTCGCCGGGGAACGTGTCGTGGGCAATGGCATGGACCTCAAGGTGGCGGAGCGGGTACGCACGCGCGTCCCGCGCAATGCTCACGCCGACCACTCGCTCGCCGGGTTCCACGTCGTCCCCGAGGAAATCGTGGACGGGCCGGATGATGGGGTCCTGCGGCTCGCCTGCCGGTTCGAGGCGGGGAGGGGTCGCGGTCACGGCCCGGTGACGCATCCTCTCGTTCTTGAGGGTTGCCGGTCGCGGTCCGCGGCCGACCAGCCGGCCGCCCGGCTGACCGGATTGGCTTTATATGCGATTCATGCACTCGCGGGCTCGATGGCGGCCCCGCGGGAGCGGAAGGGTTCGGAGCCGCGTCGCCTGGATTCCCTGCGACGCGCACATGCCGCAGGCGCGGAAGGGCACACGCCACGCGTCGAGGACTATCTGGAAGTCATCTTCGAGTTGATCACGGAGAAGGGGTACGCGCGGATCATCGACATCGGCGAGCACCTCCACGTGTCGAGTCCGACCGTGACGAAGATGATCCAGCGCCTCGACGAATCGAAGCTCGTCTCCTACGAACGCTACCGCGGCGTCGTGTTGACGGAGGAGGGTGAGGAAGTCGCGCGCATGGTGCGCGAACGTCACGGCGTCCTTACGAAGTTCCTGAAACTCTTCGGCCTTGACGAGGCGCGTGCCCACTGGGTCACGGAGGGGATCGAGCATCATCTGGATGCGGATTCCGTGGACCGCTTCCGCGCCCTCATCGCGTTCGCCGAGTCCGACCCGGACTGGTGGAAGCGGTTCGAGGAGACATTGGCGGAGGCGAAGAACCCTCGCCGCGGTGGTGGGTCCCGGTGACGCTGTCCCCCGGCGACGGCTTCAACCTCGACCGCTCGACGCGTCCGCCTCGCAAGCGCGAACCCCCCCGCTTCCAGCGGTGCGTGGAATGCAACGAGCGCCTGCCGGAGGACAAGATGATCAGTGACAATGCGGCGAAATGGCATTGCCTCGAATGTCTTGCGAAGCGGTGAAGGGCCCGAAAGAGGCATCGTGTCGGGGGCTTCGCCTCCGAGGCCCTGTGCCGAGGACTGCGCGTCCGACGTCCCGCGATCAGGCTTGCTGAGCGCGAAACACCGGCGTGGAGAGGTACCGGTCCCCGTTGTCCGGGAACACGGTGACGATGACGCTGCCGTCCGGCGCATCCTTCGCGACGTCGATGGCGCCTGCCAGTGCCGCGCCGCTTGACGGGCCCACGAAGAATCCCTCCTTGCGGGCGAGTTCCTTTGTCAGCGTATACGCGCGCTCTGTCGCAACGTGCCGGGTCTCGTCCATGGCCTTGCGCTCGAAGATGGCAGGGACGTGGCTCGTCGCCATGTGTTTGAGTCCTTCCAGGCCGTGGAACGGTCCCGAGGGTTCGAGGGCGGTGCAGGTGATCCGCGCGTTGACCTCCTTGAGGAATCTCGTGGTCCCCATGGCGGTCCCGCTCGTGCCAAGGGCGGCCACGAAGTGGGTGATGCGCGCATGGGTCTGCCGCCAGATCTCGGGCCCCGTCGTCCGGTGATGCGCGAGGAGGTTCTGCGGATTCGAGTACTGGTCCGGGTAGTACCATGTCGCGCGGTCCGACGCGACCATGTCCCGCACATGGTCGATTGCGCCGTCCTGGCCCTCGGTGGGGTCCGTGAGGATGAGGTCGGCTCCGAGGAGTTCGAGGACTCGTTTTCGCTCCCCGCTCGCATTCGATGGCATGGCAAGGGTCACCGGAATGTCGGCTGCGGCGCCGAGCATGGCGTACGCGATGCCGGTGTTGCCACTCGTGGCATCGATGAGGGTCTTGCCGTCCACCAGTTCGCCTGACGCCTGGGCATGGCCGATCATGGCGAGTGCAGCCCGGTCCTTGACGCTGCCGCCGGGGTTGCGCCCTTCGAGCTTGGCATGGATTTCGACGCCGCGCGCGCGCTCAGGGTTCAATCGTCTGATCTCGGCGAGGGGTGTTCCGCCGATGAGGCGGGCCACCGCGGTCGTCCGGGCGTCGAGCACGCGCGCACAACGTACGCGCGTGCCTTAAAATGCCGCGGCTTTGGGCAACCGGGCAGGGGGCGGTCGCGATGGGCGGCTGAGGGTCACTGGGCGGGGTGCTCGTGTTCGTGGGAGCGGGCATTCGTCCGCTCCATCTCGGTGCGGATGGCGTCGATGCGGCCCCGGATGTCTTCGATGTCGTGCTCGTTGTCGTACTGCTGGAGAAGCTCGCCGTGCTCGGGGCAGTGGAATTCGTGCTCGGTGGCGTCGGAGAAGTCGAAGCGTTCCTGGCCGGAGGGGCAGGTGAACCATTGGTGGCTTTGTTCGAGGTCCAGGGCGCCTTCCAGGCTCACGAGGTCCTTCTTCATCTTCGTGGAGAGGGCGCGCTCGATGTTCGCCTCGGAAATGAACCAGAAGAACGTGAGCCATCCCGTCTCCTTGTCCTTCTGCTTGTGGTATTCGGCGATGCGGGCCTCGTAGAGGGCGTACAGCACCTTCCGGATGTGGGAGGGCTTCTCGCCGAGCTCCTGGGACAGCATCGTGTCCGTGGCCTCGTCACGCGCAAGGAGGGCCTCCGTGATGCGCGTGCCCTGGGGACCCACTACTTCCTCGATATATGCCCGCAAGCGTGGATCGTCAAGGACTGCCATGTTCACTCAAGAGCTTATTCGCCTCCGATGACCTTTGAACCTTGTGAGACTGGACATAAACCGTTGGGCCGGTTTTCCCAACATCCCTCGAAGGGTCCAGGGGTCATCCATCGAACAGCGTCCGGAGGGCTTCCGCACGGCGTGAGGGCCGTGTTCCAGGCCTTCGCAGACCTTATTCGTCCAACCCGGTGGGACTCGCACTTTCCACGAATTTTCCATGCCGCTGTGGGGTGATGCGCATTTGAGCGTTTTGGAACTCACGCTCAAGAACGCCGGGTCCGAGCACCCGATACAGGAAGACGCCCAGCGCCGCGACTTCGCTGTGGGGCTGGTTGCCGACCCCGACGTTGTAATCCACGAAATCGTACACTTCACGGGGGACCTTCTCGGCGCCCACCACCACGATCATGTCCTTCGGGGGCGGGCCGATGGCGGTGGCGGCATCCTCCAGTCGCTCCCCGTACATGGTAAGGTGCACCTTGACGCCGGGGTAATCCCGCAGGAGCGGCCGCCATGGCACCCCGCTGGTGATCTCGAAGTCGCCGCCGAACCGGTTCGCGACGCTCCGGATGCCGTCCACGAGGCGCTCGTCCTCTTCGGCGATGACGACCCGATCCGCGCCGAACGCCCGCGCCGTGAGACACACGTGGGTGGTGACGCGCTTGTCCCGCTGGGGGCGATGGCCGAGGCGAAGTACCGTGATCATGCGTACAGCCTCCGCAGGAGGGGCAGGGATATTAGTGCACCGAGGGCGAGAAGCGGCGGAACCGGGGTTTCCGTGGGGTCCGGGGGCACCTCGGTCGGGTTCTCCGGCAGGGAGTCTTCCCCGGTTCCACGGGTCGCCACCGCCACGACAAGCGGGCGGCTCGCGATGGACCCCCCGGGCATGCCGGCGTCGGGCAACGCCGCCTGGATGGTCCAGTTGCCGGCTTCCGCCACCCATCTTGCCCGGTACAGCCCTTCGCCGAACGGGATCGCGTATGCTTCACGATGGCGGTCATCGTCCGACCAGAGGTCGAATCGCACGGTGCCCGGGTCCCGTGTCTCGGTGGGGTCGCGGGCACGCACACGCGCCTCAAGAATGACTTCCGCGCCCGGGGCCACGCGATCCGGGGCCCGGACATCCACGACGAACGGCAGGGGCCGGCCGATGTGCACCGGCGCGATGGCCCACCCAGGCCCGTCCGGGTCGAGGGCATGGACAAGCAGGACGCCTTCCCGCATCGCATCGAAGGCCAGCCGCCGCCGGCCATCGTGTCCCCCATCCTCCACCGTCTGGTTCGACGTGGCAGGGCCTTGGACGTCGACGGCCCACACGACGCCTTCCTCCTCGGCGGTGGCCCGTGTCAGTGTGAAGTTCATGGTGAGTTCCCATCGCCCCGGAGCCGCCAGGAACGGGCCCTCATGGATGCCACGATTCGAGGCGCCTCGTGTCGGCAGGTCGACCCGGGCGTCGGCCGGACAGATGCGGATGCACCGGCCTTCTCCGTGCACGTCCGCATCGGCGACCGGCATCCATGCGTCACCATCCTGGGCGACGAGGAGGAATCGGTGAAGGGGTCCGGGCGTCGTCGCGACCCGGGGATCAATCTGGGCAAGGATCGCGCGGGTCCCTCCGGTCTCCGTTTCGTAGTACGGGAACCCGGATTCCGTGCCGACGGCCACATTGACCTCCAGGATGTCCTGACCGGTAGTGACCGTCCAGTTTCCCGGATTCGTGAAGACGATGACGAATTCGTGCCAGCCGGGTCCCGGCGCGGGCAGGCGGACGACCGGAGCCATCGTTCCATTGGCGTCCTTGGCTTGGACGTCTCCTTCATGGGGAACGAACAGGTGGCTGACGCCCCAGCGTGCCCGGATGAAGTGGGTGCCGTTCCCCGCGACAGCCGTGAACGCGTCCATGCCGCGTTCCGGCGGAACCTCGGTCATCAGCAGCGTCGCGTTGGCCTGATCCACTGCCACCTGCACGCGGGTGCCGGCGGTGGGCATCGAGGGATCGACGGCGATGGACAGCGCATGGGCGGGGCCGGCAATCCCGGCAAGGAGGGCAAGGATGACTGCCACCCGTAGCGGGCCGCAGCCGACCTCGGACCGTGCGCCTGGACCCAGCATCCGTCCGCAACCGCACTCGCGTCATAAAACCGTGGTCAAATGCGCGATGGCGTCCGCGGCGGCGCACGCGAGTTATGAGGGGGGACCGCATTCGGCGCCCGCGTGAGCGACGATCCGACCGACGCGGGAGCCTCCCGGATGAACGAGCCCCCGCGCGGGCTCCGGTTCATCACGGTGTTCCTCGGCCTCTTCGGGATGTTCAAGTTCGCCGGCTTCATGATCGAAGGCGTCATGCTCATCGGCGACACTTCGCGCACCGTTGGCGGTGTCGGAGCCTGGCCCCTGATTGCGGTGCTCGTCGCCTTCATGCTCATACCAATCGGGCTCCTCATGAGCGCGATCGGACTCTGGTACATGTGGCGATGGGGATGGTTCGTGCCCGTGGCATGCCTGACCTTCCTTGCCGCCATCCGTGCCGGGCAGCTCGCGCACGCGACCCTGACACTGGGGCTGGATCAGGTCGACGGATTCACCTTGTTCATCCTCGTGTTCGACCTTGCCGTTGCCATCGCGATCCTGGTATACCTGAGGAAGCCTGCGACGCGCGCCATCTTCGGGGTCCATCCGGCGGGTCGGTCTGCGGCGTAGGCGGGTTCACCCGATGCGGAGCGACACCGCACCGAGCCCGACCACTTCCGCGGTGACCTCGTCACCCGGGGCCAATGGCGCAGCGCCAGGCGTCCCCGTCTGGAGGATGTCGGCGCCTTCCCAATCGAAGGTGCCGCTCTCGTGATCCACGAGGGCGAGCGGATCATGCGCCATCATGGACACGGTTCCCTCACGATGCACCTTGCCGTTCAGCAGCGTCCGGACCACGGTTTCCGGCGCCGGCTCCCACAAATCGCGTGACGTGATCCAGGGCCCGAACGTGAGGAATCCGGGGAAGCTCTTCGCGCGCGTCAGGTAGCGCACGTTCGCGCGGAGCAGTCCCTCCGCCGTCAGGTCGAGGAGCGGCGCGTAGCCCCAGACCGCGTCCCGGGCACCATCGCGACCGCGCGTCGGTTGCGGCCCGCCGAGGATGACGCCGATCTCCCCTTCCCCGGTCACCATGCCGATCCCTTCCGGGAGCGCCGTGACCGCGCCCGGATCCGTGATCGTGGACGCCGGCCGCATGAACGTGCCCGGCGCATCCGGCCGCGATTCCGCAAGGTCGGTCGCGTGCGCCGCGTAGTTCAGGCCGATTCCCCAGATCTTGGGGGGCGCGCGGTACGGCGCTGCAAACCGGAGCGCGTCCGCGTCCGTTGCGGCCTCCGCCGGGAAGCCGTTCTCCGTGAAGTACGTGGCCAGGCGATCCGCGCCGCCACGGCGGATGAGCGGTGCAACCTGCGTCGGAAACGAGAACTTCAGGGCGCGGTTCACGTCCTCCAGGAACGCCACCTTGCCCTGCCAGTCAACGACGCCGCGGGCGACGTTGTCCCGATAGGCGGACGCGAGGCGCATCCTACACCCTCTCGAACCGGCCGTCCTGCCGCGCCGCGATGAGGTCGCGCTCAAGGAGGTTTGCCACGTGCTTGTCCGCCATGGTGCGCTCCCAATACTCGGCGATGGCGACCGGCTTCCCCCCGCGAACCTGCCGCGCGCCGATGACGCCGCGCTCCGTGATCTCCGCAATGGACGCCGGCTTCTCGAAGGCTTCGAGGACGCGCGTTTCCCGTTCCCTCAGCTTTAACGGCAGCGCCTTCAGGAGGTGCCAGATGCCACGCTTGCGGACCGGGGCGAGGGAGCCGGCCAACTGGGCGATCTCGAATTCGCCCAACCGCTCGATGAGGGCCTCGACGCCCTCCAGATCGCTTGAGGGGAATCCGTAGAAGGGTGCCGCAACCCCGTGGCTGATCCCTTCGATGGCCGGCGCGTAGAGGATGCGCCGCTCCGGCTCGTACATCATCGTGTAGCCGGGGCTCAGGCCGGGAATCGTGATCATGTGCCAACTCGTCGAGGCCAGGCGGACGACGCCGCCCGGCTGGTACGCGCGGGCCACGCTGACCGGCTCGTAGTCCTCGTTGGCAAGCCACTCACGCACCACGTTCCTGTCCGCCCGCTGGACGCCATGCACATGGCAGAAGCCGTCCGCGCTTGCGAGGGCCTCGCTCTCGGCGGCGGGGGCCCAGACGCGCTCGAACCGCCCCGCACGCAGGGTGTGGTCCACGTGGGTGTGGGTGAGGAGGAGCACGTCCACTTCCGGCGCAAACGCTTCCGCGAGATCGGCGGGGATGCCGGCGTTCACGAGGAGCACGTCGCCGTCGTCCACGACGAGGGAATGGCTCATGGGCCACGGGGGGCCGGGGGGTGGGCCCTCCGCCCGCGCCGGCCGGGGTCCGCGGCGGGGACCGGGCCGCGGCTGCTCGGGTTCTGCGAGTCCCGGAGCGGCAGGCAGGATGCCGACCTCCTCGTCGAGCCACGTCACGTGGCGTCGAAGATTCTCCGGGAGCATGGCTCCGGGAATGGTAGGGGGTCGTTATGAATGAGTCGGGGCGGCCGGACGGGCCTCGGGCAGGCGGGAGCGATGGGGGTGCGTCGGCGCCTGCGCTGGACGAACAGGAAAATGAGGGCGACCCCGCGTCATGCGGGGGGCGCCCGGGAAAACAAGGTACCGGATCAGTCCTTCAGGGCGTCCGCGTACATGCCGCGCTCGATGTCGGCCTGGGTGACGCGGGCGTCCTTGCCTTCGACCGTGATGCCCATGGACACGCAGCAGCCGATGACTTCCTTCACGCGCTTCGCAAGGGTCGCGCCGGTGAGGGCGTCCTCCTTCATGCGCGCGATCTTCGCAGCCTGCACGACCGTGAGGTTGCCGACCTTCGCCGTGTTCGGCGTACCGGACCCCTTGCGGAGGCCGAGTTCGGTCATGATGAGCTGGGTCGTCGGGGGCGTACCAACGGAGATCTCGAAGGTCTTCTTCTTCGGCTCGACGGTGACCTTCACGGGGACTTTCATGCCCGCGAAATCCTTCGTCTTCTCGTTGATCGCCTGAACGACCGCCATGACGTTGACGCCGAGAGGCCCGAGGGCCGGACCAAGGGGCGGTCCCGCGGATGCCTTTCCACCGTCAACGAGTACTTCGACAGATTGTGCCATGATTGTGGTCTCCTACCTCACGGGTGCGACCGGCGATGCAGGCATCGACGGTCGGAGGATGAAGCAGACGGCAAGTCACGGTGCCCGTTAAAAAGCTGCCGGGCCCGGGGGGTCGCGCCGCAAACGGGGGCGAACCACGGGGCCGGACCGGTCGGTTCGACCGGGGGCGTTCAGATTTTCTGGACGAGGTGGCCCTTCAGTTCGAGGCGCGTGGAGCGCTTCACGAACGCCCGGAGGCGGATGAGGGGCATGTTGAGCTTCTCGGTGATGCCGCGGGCGGAGAAGCCTTCCTTGCCGACGAGTTGCGCGATCTCGGTTTCGATGACCGCGTACTCCTCCTGGGGCATGGCGGCGACGGCGAGGATCTCGCTGATCTCCGTGACGGGGCAGCTCGTGTTGATGTGGAACGACGTGTAGTAGCTGTGGTAGGCCTTGTCGGTCTTGCCGCCGACGGGCTCCCACCGTGTCTCCACGAGCTTGGTCTTCTCGAAGAATTTCAGGGCTTCGAGGCCGTCTTCCCCGAATTCCTCCTGGACCGCAGTGGTCGTCATCCATCCTTCGACGATCTTCTTGAATACGTCGCGTTTCGTATCGGAATCGAACGCGCGCAGAATCGGGACGAGATCGGTGGGCTCGGACACCACCTTGATGCGGCGCATAGCTGTGTCACGTATTCCGGGGCTTGACTATCAAGATTTCGACGGAAACGTTGGCTTGGCAATCCTTGCCACGGCCATGGTTCCCACGGCTCCTCGCCGGGATTCCGGCGACCGTCTTTCCGTGGGACCGCGGGGGTCAGCCGAATTCAAGGCGGACCTGCACCGTGACGGGGGCGCCATCCTTGAGGTCGAGCTTCTCCCGCAGATGGTGGGGCGAAATGATCTCAAGGACGTTCGTGTGGTGGCTGCGTATCGGGATGATGGCGGCCGCGTCCACGTCGTCGATCGTCGCCGGGAAGCACTTGACCGCCCCGAAGGTACGGCCTTCGGAAACGAACTGGTCGATCTGCAACCCGTCCATCTCCTTCAGCTCCAGCATCTTGTCGCGGTGGAGCGGTTCCACCTCCACGTTCAAGGTGCCAGGGAACGGCGTGAACCCGAGGAGCCTGTCGAAGGCCTTCATGTAGCCGTCGCGGCTGATGTAGTACTTGCCCTCGCCGAGGCCGGCGACCACGCGTCCCCGGATGGCGATGTCCGAGCCGTGGTCGAAGATGGCCCGGTACTCGAGGTACTCGCGCCGAAGGATGTTGACCCCTTCCTTCGAGAGGCGGATGTGCTGCTTGCGCGTGCCCATGCGCCGCATGATATAGCCGCGGTCGAGGAGTTCGAGGATGCGGCGGGAAGCGGTCTGCTGGCTGACCCCGATGCAGCCTCCGAGCTCGCCGGAGGACGTGTAAACGTAGTCGTGGAGACCGCCGATCCGGGCCAATTCCTTGAGGAGGGCCCGGTCCTCTGCGCTCACCACTTTCTCATCCGTCACAGCTGATCGTCTCAGGTGATGAGGTCCTTGCGTTTGAGGTCTTGGGCGACCTTGGAACCGGACTCGGAGAGCTTCAGGCCCTCGTCACCGGATGCGAGAAGCCCCTCCTCCAGAAGCTCGTCGGCGGCGCGCTTGGCCACCTGCGGGATGAGCCGGTGTTTCTTTGCGATCCGCTCGACGCTGGACTCGCCGGCCATGATCTCGACGAAGATGGCCAACCGGTTCTTGTTCGCGACGACAAACGCCTCACTCATGAAGGGGGTAGAACGCACGCCCGGGAATAGAAATTCCGGTTCCGGCCGATTGGCCGGGGGTCCGGTTCCGGCCGATTGGCTGGGGGTCCGATTCCTGCCGATTGGCTGGGGGTCCGATTCCTGCCGATGGGCCGCGGGTCCGGTTTCGGCCCACGTAGTCCGAATCCGGCTCCAGCCGCCGCC
>JBFILE010000035.1:0-17447 GCA_041599855.1 Thermoplasmatota archaeon | reverse complement strand
GACGTCGGTCACCTCCTTGCCCTCACCCCGAACGACGAGGTGAATGCCCTCACGTGCCTCCACTTCGAGGACGTGTTCGGGAAGTCGCACGTCTTCCTCCTCCCGCCCCGGCGCGAGGACCGTCACGTGGCACGGGAACTGCGCGGTCGCTACCTGTTCGACCGGACCCTCACGTACGGCGAGCTGTCCCGCCGCATCGCAACGGGCGCCTCCATTGAAACCCGGCGGTTCACCGCATCCGAGGACCGGGATTCCGCCGTGGACCAGGTGCGGACCGACGGCGGCGTCCCGCTCTTCCTCGCAAGCGGGCAGGCGCTCCGCATGTTCACGCCCGCCCACGCGCCGTCGCCCGAGCCGGACGACTGCCTCGTGTACCTGACGCCCGTTCCCCCCACCGGGAAGCCGTGAGCGCCCTCCGGCACGGCCGTCCCATGCAGGCCCGCGCATGACCGGGAACGGATGCGCGGGCCACAAGCGGTTTCCATCCGGACACGGCACTCATGGTCGATGCTCCCACGGCACCCCGCCCCCGGCGCCGGGGCAGGTACGACGGATCGACCGGAAAGTGACGCGACCGAGTTGTCCGCGTATTGCGACAGTTGCGACGAGGTGTCCCGCTTCGTCCGGGACAACGTGGACGTGAGTCAGGACGAGAGTGCCTCCCCGGCCCCCGACATCCGGCAGGCGCTCACGGGGGAACCCGGCTGGGTGTGCGCGCAGTGCGGGACCTTCCGCACCGACCCGCTCGACGAGATCGCGTACCAGTACGCGTACGAGCATGAGACGGGCATGGTGACGACCCCGTTCCCGGACGACGTGGACACGAATCAGGAGATCGCGAGCGAGGGCGTCATGCCGCCGGAGCGGATCCACGGCAGGACCATCGTGCGCCGCGATGGACGGCGCGTGGTGGATGACACGCCGCTGAAGGGGCCGCGTCGCCCGCCCGGCACGTGACACCCGTCCGCCGACTTCGACCCCAATGGAACGGGTGAGGACTCCTTCTCTACGCGTTCAGACCCGGCGACCCCCGGAGGTCGCGGGGCCCGTTTTGCCGGATGCATCGATGCCCGTGTCGCGTTCGTCCGCTTCCTGCGGCGTCAAGACGCCGATGCGGTGCCGGGTGCGCAATTCAGCGCCCAGCCACCCTTGGAGTCCCACGAGGAGGACCGCGGCGACATCGAGGCCGATTCCCGTCCAGATGAGGGCGGTCTCCCCGTCACGGACGGCGAAGCCGTGGACGATGGCGCTTGCCACGAGGAGGACCCCGAGCACGGACCCCGCGATCATGTGGGTCGTTGCCGTGTCCCACGCCCGCGACGTCCTGGGCACGGAGAACCAGTAGTCCACGAACCCGGGCACCATGGCCACGAGGGCGCCGCCCGCCGCAATGATGATGGCCACGAACGCGCCGGTGAGCCAGCCTCCGCCATCCATGGACACATGGAGGATGTCGAGGACGACCGCGGTCACGAGGGCGCCGATGGGCACGGGGACGAGCATGGCGTGGAGGGGATGGCCCGCGATGGAGGCACGAGTCTTCATGGGGACGCCTTCGAGGATGCGCGGGCCACGGGGGCAAGGTTAATCGTTTCGCCAAGAACCCGGTCCACGGGCTCGCATGCTTCGGATCTGGGCCGCCACGGCGGCCGGGACACCGGACAACGCGAAACGCTGCGCACGGGCAATCTCGCCTGTCAGGCTCCGGGCATCCAAGTGCCGAGGCCGCTGATGGCAGCGGGCCGACGAACCCTGCTGGGGCCGACCCGACGCCTACGGCAACAGCCGCTGCAACGGCCCTGCGGGCGCGTACGGCACCACGAAGCCCCGCCTGGCGCCGCCGTGCGCCAAGGCATCCGCATTGGCCACCGCCACCTCCTGCCACGCGTCCACGAGGGCCCGGCCGCCCGGCAGGTCGATGGCACGTGCGTCGATCCCCAGGTGCTCCTGCCACAGGTCCACACGGAGGCGGCGCACCGTGCCGGACGAGGGCGCATCCTCGATGCCGTCGGCGATGACGAGATTGGTTTCCACACTCGGTTCGGTGGAGGCGCCGAATGCACTCGGCCCGCTGAGGCTGAAGCCATCCAGGTTTGCGCTGCCGAGGGTCGCCCAGACATCGTCCACGATGGCGACCTTGCTGTGGACATAGATGGCTCCCGCGTCATCGCTCGTGCCGTCGACGGGCGCGGTGGTGAGCTTGAACGCACCGACCCGCGGGTCGGACCCGTGGCCGAGGGCCCGGAGATTCTTCTCCTGCCATTCCACGTAGGTCGGGAGGTCCACGTTCTCGTTGAGGACGATGACGACGCCGAGGTCCGGGGTCGCGTCGAGGGCGCGGCGGAGGGAATCCACGATGCCGTCGTCGGTGAAGTACTGGTTCTCAAGGTACACGAACGACGTCGCCTTCGCGATGGCGCGGGTGTACGCATCGAGGATGTGATGCTCGCCCGTGGGAACCGAGGGAACGCGGCCCGGTGGCAGGGTGTGGAGGACCTGCAGGCTGGTGTCGCCCGGCTGCCGCGCCCTCCCGCTCCGCGGTGGAGGTGCGTCGGGCACCGGAACCGTGCTGGCGGCCTCGTCCGCGTCCGCGTGCCAGAGCCGCGCGAATCCCGCGGCAAGGTCACGGACCGCGGGGCCGCGGACGCGGACGCTGACATCGTGCGTCGAAGGATCCGACGCTCCGCGGCGGGGGTCCTTCGCCCGATGGTCCCGCGTGTCCCAGAACCGAGGCTGGAACGGGGATCCGATGACGAACGCTTCCCTGCCGTCCACGATGGCGACCTTCGCGTGAAGGGTGCCGGGGCTCATGGGGAAGGGTTTCACGCGGGCCGCGGCGGCGCCCCGTTCCGCCACGTAGGCGGCGACCTCGCGGGCATCATCGGGCAGGACAGTGTTCTGGTTGAGGAGCACCTGCACATCGACCCCGCGGCGCGCAGCGTCCACGACGGCGTCGATAAGGAATCGCGCCGGTTCCCGGGACTCGGCGCCGGGACCGAATGATGCCGGGAACGATTCCTTGAACATGAGTTGGCTGACGGCGATGGAGGTCTCGGCGGCGTCGAATGCGTCGACAAGGGCTTTCGCCAAGGACGCACCGTCAATGAGGAATTCGAGGTCGTTGCCGTGGGTGAACCGAAGTGGATGTGCGGTGCGGGACTGGACGAGCCATGCTCCGGAGGTGGCATCCTCCACGAAGAGCGGCGGCGCCATGAGGGTTCGTCCCCGGGCGTTCCGTTCCAAGGTGACGACGGCGAGGCGGCGGCGGCCGGTCGCGTCATGGGCCACCATCAGGAGATCGGGTCGGGCATCCAGAACGCTCCGGAATCCGCCCGCCGGGAACTCGATGCGATATCCCCCGTGGGCGTCCGTCACGGCCCGGCCGACCGCGTCATCGAAAAGGAGATCCGCATCGATGGCCTCGACGATGACGCCTTCGACGGGGGCACCCGCCGTATCGATGACGCGCCCGGATACGGTGAAGACGTCCCCTCGGGTTGACGGGTCGGTCGCCATGGCCCCGGTTGCCCGTCCGCGAGGAATACGCTTGTGGCTGGGCTGCGGGGTTGCACATTCGTCGAGGGCGGCACCCGGCCGTGCGGCCGTTCAACCCGTACGGCCCGGCATCATGTCGGCCGTTTCCGCCCCAGCGCCGGGTGCCTCCCAGTTGTCGTTCCACGCGACCACGGTGATGCGGTACGAGAGCTCGTACGAGAAGCAGTTCCCGCAGAACGAGATGCCCGTGTTGATGTAGTTGTTCAACCGGAACATCCAGCGGCTGAACTCCGCGTACGGCGGGTCGTGCTGGAGGTGCCCGACGGTCACGTTCGAGAACTGGATGTAGGTGCCCGGACCACCGTCCCCCTCGGTGATGGGTCGCGTAAGATAATCGTGGTTCTCCTCGTAGGTGAGGTTCGGGTGCCGGTACACCATGTAGTAGTCGCCGGGACTCGTGCCCGGCGGGCCGGAATAGCCGGAGACGTTCACGAAGATCTCGAGGCGCGTCGTCCCCATGCTCACGAGCTTCTCGGCCGGGATGTAGGTGGATCGGTCGTCGTAGAACAGTTCGTCCGTGAACGCCTTCACCACGGTCTTCGCGTCCTCGTCGATGACGACACGGCTGGGGCCGTCCGCATAGAAGTCGGGGTGGCTCGGCCAGAATTCCACGTTCCGCGCCTTGATCGCCGTCACCGTGGTGGGGATCTCGGTCGTGGGCGGAAGCGCCTTCACCGCGGCATTGCTCGTGTACCGGAACGCCCACAGGCTCCGGAAGGAGTGGGGGCTGTCGGCGGTGAGCGGCGTGACCTCGATCTCCACGGATTCGCCGGGCGTGAGCACGATGGGGTCGCTCCAATCCATGGTGCCCGCATGGCGGTACTGGAAGGAGAGCGGAATCGCGACGGGAGTGGATTCCTCCGCGGTCACGATGAGCTTCCCGGTTCCCTCGTACACGAGGACGCCTTCATCCAGTTCGAAGAGCGCCTGGAACATGGGTCCGGAACCCGCGTTCTTGTCCGGGAACACGGGCGACAGGTCGCCGTACACCACGCGGTTCAAGAGCTCGATCTCGGTGCGGTCGAGCCAGTGGTCATGGATGTGTGGTCGGCCCACGGTGCGATTTGTTTCCGCTGCGCCGAGTCCACCGGTGGTGTTCCGCCCGACCTCCGGGACCGCATCCGGTTCCGCCGCCATGGGCGCGACGGTGTCGTCCGGGGAATCGCCGCCGAGGCAACCGGTGAGGATGGGCGACACGAGGAGCACGGATGCGAGAACGAGGAGCCGGGGGTGCATCGGACCGTCCACGCCCGTCCATGGTTCATATCCCTTGTTGTGAGCCTGATGAATCCACGGGCCCGAATCCGGGCCGGTGGCTGCGTTCCATCGGCACCCCTGCGGTTCCGGAAGGGCCCCCGGAAGAAGAAGCGGGTGCTCCGGATTCGTCCGGTTCCACGGCTGCGTCCGGGTCCACCCAGTCATCGTTCCACGCGATGACCGTGATGTGGTACGACAGGTCGTACGGGACGCATCCGTTGCAGCCGCCGCCTCCGGCACCTGCGAAGGTGTTGATGCGGAAGAGCCACCGGCTCAGCTCCGCATACGGCGGGTCGTGGCGGAAATGATCCACGGTCAGGTTCGAGAAGTGCACATAGGTGTCCTCGGTCGTCGTGGCGCTGGCACCCGCGTTGCCCGATTCCCGGGTCATGTTGGCGTGCCGGTAGCTGAGGAAGTACCGGCCGCTCGGCTCGGTTCCGGGGGGCCCATTGTAGCCGGTCACGTTGACGTGGATCTCCAGACGGGTCGTCCCCATGCTGATGAGCCGGTCCGCACGGACGAAGGAGCCGCGGTCCCCGAAGAACATGCCTTCGGCGATACCGGTTGACGTGGTGGTGGCATCCACATCGAGGACGACTCGTGACGGCGACTCGGCGTAGAAGTCCGGGTGGCCGGGCCAGAACTCCACATTCCTCGCCTTCACGGCGACGACGGTCGTCGGGATTTCCGTGGTGGGCGGAAGTGCCTTCACGGCGGCGGCGCTCGTGAACCGGAACGACCAGAAGCTGCGCATGCCGTGGGGGCTGTCCGCGGTCTCGGGCGTGACCTCGATCTCGATGGCGGCGCCCGGGGTCACGGAGACCGGATCGCTCCATTCGTCCGACCGCGGCGTCTGGTACCAGAGGTCGAGGGGCACGTCGGCCGGGGACGTGGGCCCGACGGTGATGCGGAGGATGCCGGTTCCCTCGTACACGAACGCGCCCTCGGGCAGGTCGAAATACGCCTGGAACAGCCGACCATCGGCCGGGTCCCGATCCGGGAAGAACGGGCCGACGTCGCCCATGACGACCCGGTCGAGGAGGACGACCTCGGTGCGATCGGCCCAGTAGTCGTGGATGTGGGGTTGACCGCCGAATCCTTCCGCGGTTCGGTTCGTCTCCGCGGCGCCGAGGCCCCCGGTGGTGTGCTCGCCGACGGCGGGGGTGTCATTGCCGGTGGATGCGGGAGGTGCATATGCCGCGGGTTCGGCGTCATCGCCGAGGCACCCGGTCAGGGCCAGGAGAGGAACCAGCAGCAGCACGACGGGGCGGGGCAGCATCATGTTCGTGTCTCCTCGGATGGTGGCATGGATGGTCAATCCTCGCCCGCTCATGTGCGGGGCGAGGCCGGGTCGTCACCCGAAGGCTCCGCGGGAATCGATGCCGGATCCACCCAGTCATCGTTCCATGCGACGACCTTGATGTGGTACGCGAGTTCGTACGGCGTGCAGTCGCCGCAGCCGTCCACGACGGTGTTGATGGACGCCATGACGCGGAACGTCCAGCGGCTCGATGTCGCATACGGCGCGTCGTGCATGGTGTGGCCGATGTCCGTGACTTGGAAGTGGCCGCCTTCCGCGGTCGCTTCCACATCGTGGGTGTTGTCGTCGAACTGGTTGTCCGAGGTCATGTTCGCGTGGCGGTGGTACATGAAGATCGTTCCCGAGGACGTCCCCGGCGGCCCGTTGTACCCGGTCACGTTCACGAAGATCTCGAGACGGGTCGTGCCCATGCTGATGAGTTTCTCCGGCGGGATCCGCGTGCCCCAGTTGCTCGACGTGATCGCCTTCGTGGAATCGTACCTCGTGACCGCGTCCGCCTCAAGGACGACACGGGACGGGCTGTCGGCGTAGAAGTCGGGGTGCCCCGGCCAGAACTCCACGTTCCGCGCCTTCACGGCGACGATCTTCGTGGGAATCTGGGTCATCGGGGGCAGCACGTGTCCGGGCAGGTCGCTCCGGAAGCGGAACGACCACGCGCTCCGGTACGCGTGGGGGCTGTCCGCCGTCAGCGGGTTCACCTCGATTTCGATGGGGGCCCCGGGCGTGACCTTCACCGGGGGATTCCACTCGCTCCCGGAGGCGGTCCGGTATTCGAAGATGATGGGGACATCGGCCGGGGTGGTCGCGTTCACCATGATGATGATCTTCCCCGTACCCTCGAAGACGAGGGTTCCATTCGGAAGATCGAAGTGGGCGGACCACACGCCCTTGCCGGCGGCGTCGTCATCCGGCGTGATGGGGAAGATGTCCCAACGGACGTTGCCGTCGTACAAGGTCTTCTCCACATCGTTCAGCCAGTAGTCGTGGATGTGGGGCCTGCCACCCGCCCCTTCGACGGTGCGATTCGTTTCATCCGCTCCGAGGCCGCCGGTGGCGAATGTTCCGACTTCGGGCGGTGCGCTCGTGTTCGCGACGGCAGCGGGCGCAACGTCCGACGAGTCGTCGCCGGAGAAGCAGCCGGCGAACGCCGAGGTGGCCACAAGAAGGGTCGCAAGGGCGAGGATGTGGCCGGCGCGCATGGGTCCCCGGACGATTGCTCGGCCAAGATAAGCCTTGTTGTCACCTCGCCGAACGCTGATCGATCATCGAAGGGATGTCCAGAGGCCTCATTGACGATTCTGCGCCATGGGTGCCCATGAAGGAACGAAGGAAGGAACTGGGACTTGTGGACCCGTTCGAGCATCGCAGCGAAGGAGGGGAACTGACCGACGTGGGCCCGTTCGGACCCTTCGCCGCGGAAAGCTTCCGGATGATCGAAGAGCAGGCGGACGAGATGCAGCACCAGATGGAGGAGCGCGCGAAAGCCGCCGCGTGAACCGGAATGCCGCCACATGGGCGATCCCCATGGACGGGAACGCCGTATGGGGCGGCCCCAAGGAATCAGTAGGTGACGGGCGCCCGTCGTCGAGGCCATCGACACGGTGCGTCAGACTGCGGGCCGGCGGCAACCGGACCGGGACGCACGGAACACGGAAATTCCGTCCTGGCCGATTACAGGAGGGATGCTGCCGTCAATTCCCTTGCCACATCCATTCCCCAGGTCCGGGGCGGCTCCCGAGCCGGATGACGCACGGCGACGCGCGGGAGATTCTGGGGGAGATGGGACGGGATCCGCGCTTCCGCGTGGCGCCCGATCATGACCACGCCACGGGGTTCCAGGATGGGGAGGAGCCCTCGGATCATGCGGGATGCCGCCCGTTCCAGGTCCGGCCGCGTCCGCAGCGGGGAATCGGCGGGCGTCACGTTCCACGGCTTCCTCGCGCGGTCCACGAACAGGAGCCACGAGAACGCCGTCACGAAGAGATCCTCATAGGCACCCTCGACGCCGCCGTATGCGTGGTCGAAGAACGTGTGCATGCACAGGCTCGACCGCTCCCACGTGAGCGTGAGAAGGTCGTGGAGCCGCGGCGGCGCGTGCCCCGGGATGTCCCGGTCGAATGGAATGCGGTTCAGCCGCGCCTTCGCGGTCCGCACATCCGTGAACGGGATACCGGTCTGACCGACCCCGTACGGCCCCGGATTCAGGCCGCAGAGGAGGAGGCCGCCCTTCCGGGGAGCGTACGATTCAAGGAATGCGCGGTACGTGGGCCATGCGTAGTGGAGGGGCGCGTACGTCTCCAGGCCGGTTTCCCGCACGATCGCAGGAATGAGCCGCTTCTGGTACCGGATCTCACGATCCATGTGGGCGATGAGGGCTTCCACATCGACACGCGCCATCGCGGCCCGCCCCCCGAACACGGCGCAATCACTCCTTCTTGCGGCGCCCGCCGGTTGTTCCGGTCTTCGCCCGCGGCTTGGCGGCCTTCGCCGATTTCGCAGGCTTCTTCGTGACGGCGCCGGCAGCAGCCTTCGGTGCCCGCTTCCCGGCACCATTGGTCGACGGTGCTGCCTTCGCCTTCGTCGCTTTCGCCCTGGCCGCCTTGGCGCCGCCTGCTGCACGGGCTGCGCGTTTGGGCTTGAGGCCCACGACCGGCTTCGCTTCCCCGACGCGGTCGAGGCGGCCCGTGGTGAGGAGTGTCTTCAGGTACTGGCCCGTGTAGCTTCCCGCCACCTTCGAAACGTCCTCCGGCGTGCCCTCCGCGATGATGTAACCGCCCTTCTCGCCGCCCTCGGGGCCGAGGTCGATGAGCCAGTCCGCGCACTTCACCACGTCGAGGTTGTGCTCGATGACGAGAACCGTGTTCCCGCCGTCTGCGATCTGTTGGAGGACGCCGAGGAGTTTCTCGATGTCCGCGAAGTGGAGCCCTGTCGTGGGCTCGTCCAGGATGTACAGGGTCTTGCCGGTGGCGCGCTTCTGGAGTTCCGTCGCCAGTTTCACGCGCTGCGCCTCGCCGCCCGAAAGGGTCGTCGCGCTCTGGCCGAGACGCATGTACGTGAGGCCCACGTCGAGAAGGGTCGCAAGGGGGCGCTGGATGGCGGGCACGGCCTTGAAGAAGCCGTGCGCCTCCTCGATGGTCATGTCGAGGACGTCCCGGATGCTCTTCCCCTTGTACTTGACCGCGAGGGTCTCCTTGTTGTAGCGGTCGCCCTTGCACACTTCGCACGGGACATACACGTCCGCGAGGAAGTGCATCTCGATCTTCGTCATCCCGTCGCCTTCGCACGACTCGCAGCGACCGCCGCGGACGTTGAACGAGAAGCGACCCTTCTCGAAGCCACGGGCCTTCGCATCCTGCGTCTTCGCGAAGAGTTCGCGGATGGGCGTGAAGAGGCCCGTGTAGGTGGCGGGGTTCGATCGGGGGGTGCGGCCGATGGGCGCCTGATCGATGATGACGACCTTGTCCACATGGTTCAGGCCATCGATGCCTTTGTGGGCGCCCGGGTGTTCGAGGGCCCGATGGAGCTTGCGGGCGAGGGCCTTGTGGAGGACGTCGTTGACGAGGGTGCTCTTCCCCGAGCCCGAGACACCCGTGACGCACACGAACTTCCCGAGGGGGATCGACACGTCCACGTCCTTCAGGTTGTTCTCGGAGACGCCGCGGACGACAAGGGACTTCCCGTTGCCTTCGCGGCGCACCTTCGGAATCTGGACCGCGCGTGCACCCGAAAGGTACGCGCCCGTGATGCTGTTCGGGTTCCGCTCGATCTCCTCGGGAGGCCCTTCCGCAACGACCTCGCCGCCGTGTTCCCCCGCGCCCGGTCCCAGGTCGAGGACGTGGTCCGCGCTCCGGATCATCTCCTCGTCGTGCTCCACGATGATGAGGGAGTTCCCGAGTTCCCGAAGGCCCATGAGGCTCTCGATGAGCCGCCTGTTGTCCCGCTGATGCAGGCCGATCGAGGGCTCATCAAGGATGTAGAGGACGCCCACGAGACCGCTTCCGATCTGCGTGGCCAGGCGGATGCGTTGCGCCTCACCGCCCGACAAGGTCTGGGCGGACCGGTCCAACGTGAGGTAGTCGAGGCCCACGTTCACCATGAAGTTCAACCGCTCCCGGATCTCCTTCACGACCTCCGCCGCAATCTGCTTCTCACGCACGGAGAGGAGCCCGTCAAGGTTCTGGAACCACTCGTGGAGGCGCCCCACCGGCGTCCGTCCAAGGTCCGCCATGGACGAGCCGTGGACGAGGACGCACAGGATTTCGGGCTTCAGGCGCGCACCGCCGCATGTCTTGCACGGCTTCGACGCCATGAGGCCCTGGATGCGCTCCCGCTTCCCCTCGCTCTCCGTGTCCTTGTAATAGCGTTCGAGACGCGGAAGGATGCCCTCGAAACGGTCGTACCCTTCCCACGAGAACGAGCCGGTCTTGGACTTGTACTTCACGCGGACGTTCTTCCTCGACCCATTCAGGACGAGGTCACGCTGGTCCTCCGTGAGCTCGTTCCACGGAGTACTCATCTTGAAGCCCCAGTGACGCGCGAACTGCTCGAGTTCCTTGAGCAGCCACGGACTCGACTGGGTGACGACCGGGTGCATGCACCCGTCGTTCAGCCCCTTCGTGTCGTCCACGACCACGACCTCCTGATCCACCTCCAAGCTGAAGCCGAGGCCTGAGCACGTGCCGCACGCGCCATGGGGGCTGTTGAACGAAAAGGAGCGCGGGGCCAGTTCACCCATGGAGAAGCCGCACTGGACGCACGCGAACGCTTCCGAGAACGCCAACTCCTCCTCGCCGTTCAGGACCGCGAGGGATCCCTCACCCAGCTTCAACGCCTGCTCGATGGCATCCGTCGCACGGGTCCGGAAATCGTCCGAGACCTTGCCGTCCTTCCCCTTCTCCCGGCGCACAACAAGGCGGTCCACGACCACCTCGATCGTGTGCTTCTCGTAACGGCCGAGGGTCCAGTCATCCTCCACGGTGCCAAGGGTCCCGTCCACGCGGACGCGCTCCCAGCCCTCCTTGTGGAGGTCCGAGAAGAGCTTCTTGTACTCGCCCTTCCGGTCCTTGATCACAGGAGCCAGGATCTGGAGCTTCGCGCCATCCGGGAGCTCAAGGACCTTGTTCACGATCTGCTCCGCACTCTGCCGCTCGATGACCGTCCCGTCATCCGGGCAATGCGGGACGCCGAGGTTCGCGTACAGGACCCGCATGTAGTCGAAGATCTCGGTGATCGTGCCCACCGTCGAGCGCGGATTCTTGCTCGTCGTCTTCTGGTCGATCGAAATCGCAGGAGACAAGCCCTCGATGCCGTCGCACTCGGGTTTCTCCATCTGACCGAGGAACTGGCGCGCGTACGCGCTCAAGGACTCCACGTAGCGGCGCTGCCCCTCCGCGTACAAGGTATCGAACGCGAGGCTCGACTTCCCGCTGCCGCTGATCCCCGTCACGACGACGAGGCGATCCCTTGGAATGCGCACGCTCACGTTCTTGAGGTTGTGCTCGCGCGCTCCCTTGACGACAATCCAGTCCGACGACATGGCCCGCCGCCGCGATTCGGTCCTTCCGTATATAGGACTTCGGGGGATGGGGGCGAAGGTACTCCATGGCGGGGCCGCGGACACGCAGCAGGTCGGCCCCCTGCACCCTGCGACGCAGGCCGGGTGAAGCAGCGTCAAGGGAGTCGGGTGCAGCGTCCCAAGCCGATGGCGGTCCGTGGACCGGCGCCCGCGGCTGCGGGCGGCCGCGGCAGGCGGCCGACAAGGGACCGGGGAATCTGGGCGGAAAACATCGAGCGACCTCGGGAGAAAGGAGAAGCCGTGGGAACAATACCACGCGGATCGACCCTGGGCCCAGGGAATCACGTGGGCAGGGATGGACGGCACGCGCAGCGTGGGCGCTCCTGACCTGCGGTGGTGGCGGCGGGGGAGGGGCCCGATGATGCAGCGGCCAGCGCAAGCCCCAGCCCCCACCCTACACGCTTCCGCACCGCCCCCGATCGGTGTGCCCCGTTCTCCTTCTCCCGCGCCCATCCGACCGACGCGACCACCCGAACGGCCGCGGCTGCCGCAGCGCGGACCAGTGGGTCGAGAACTACCCGTGGACGCACTGATGCCGACGGTTGTTGCACCTCGGCCCCTCGTGCCCTCATCATCTCATGGCGCGGGGGCCGGGCGGGACCGGCGGAATGGGCCGTCAGACCCGACCGATCACGTCGTACTGCCCGCGGGTCTCAAGGGTGATCCGCACGGCGTCGCTGCCGGTGTTCCTCCAGAACCATCCGTGCCGCCCGTCGAACGGCGCGATCAGCGTCCCGGCGTCCTCGGTGAAATCCCCGTTCCTGTGCCGTGTGAACGCCCCGGATTCGTCCCCTGTCCTTTCCCCGTGGAAGTCCACATACACTACCGCTCCGTCCGTGCGCCATGCGTACTCGACGCGGCCACCGAGGGCCATCTGGAGCTTGTACTCCAACCCGCCGCCGGGAGGAATCTCAAGCGTCACGGTGTCCTGCCGCTGGCGCGTCCCCGGCTTCACGGCAACATCCAGCGCGTACGACTGCACGGTCACGGTGATCGTCCAATCGTTCCCTTCGTCCGCGCGGACGGGGACCCCCTGAACGTCTCCTTGACCGGCTTCGACGAGGGTGACGCGGGCCAGCCATTCGCCGCCGTGGCTGCGGTCCGCGGGATCGTTTGCGTGGAACGCGCGCCGGGCCTCGTCCTCGCTTCCCGCGTCAATCTCACGGGGGTGGGGCGGCGCGCGCACCGTGTACGCGACGCGCCCGGTTCCTCCTCCCGAGTTCGCATCGCTCCGGACGAGGACGCCTCCGGAGACATCTCCCGTGGGTGCCTTCAGTTCCACTTCGAAGGTGTCGGGACGGGTGCGGGCGCCGTTCGCGGTGGTGTTGGTGTCCTGGAACGCGAGGGTCAGCGTGACCTTCGTGATGTTCGACGCGTCCAACGTGAACGGGATCAGCACGCCGGCCCCTTCCGCGAGGTAGCCTTCCCTCGTGAACACCTGCGCCGTGGTGGTGGGGAACCGGGACTCGTACGTGTCGATGATGACGGGCGGCGTCACGTTCCCGGGGGTTTCGCCACCCGGGTCGGTCGCCGCGCCGGAGGCCCCGTTCGATGAGGCATCCTCTGAGAGGCCGTCGATGCCGGTGAGGGCACCGAAGCCGGTGGGGTCGATGCCGAATTCCGCAGGGAGCACGACGAGGGATAGGATCACAATCGCGGCGGCGATGGCCGCGAGTGTGGCCAGGGTGAGTAACCGGACGGAAGGCGGCGGGGGCGTGGGATCAGGGGGGATCAGACGACCCCCAGGATGGTGTAATCGCCCGTGGTTTCCAGCGTGATCCATACCTGGGCATCACTCCGGTTCTCGAAGTACCAGCCGTGCCGGCCTGTGGCGGATGCCGTGATGGCACCCGTGCCCGATGCACCGGTTCCGTCCTCGAACCGCACGAAGTCCTCCGGCGGTTTCCCGTCCTCCTCGGCGTGCAGGTCCCAGTACACAGGCGCCGAGGACGC
The DNA here is from genome assembly GCA_041599855.1 of Thermoplasmatota archaeon. Classification (GTDB taxonomy): domain Archaea; phylum Thermoplasmatota; class SW-10-69-26; order JACQPN01; family JAJPHT01; genus JBFILE01. The sequence goes on along the minus strand of JBFILE010000035.1, from coordinate 3,786 downwards.
CCAGCGGTACCGGAGTTCGCCACCGGTTCGCATGTGGAACTTGTACTCGATTCCTTGGCCGGGGTTGACGGCGAGGGTGACGCGGTCCCCGCCGAAGCCCTCGGATTCCGTGACTTCGAGGTGGAAGGATTCCGCCGTCACCGTAAGCGTCCAGTTGTTGCCGGGGTCGCGACGGGAATCATCCGGGTCCGGTGCGCCCCCTGCCCCGTAGAGTCGGATCGTGATCGTCCAGTCGCCATGACCGCTCAGGTCCGGTGCGGGCGTCGCGAAACGGATGCCGTCGGCGGTGCGTTCGGGTGCCGGCATCGTCCGCCACGGCAGGGTCACGCTGATGGTGCCGTGGCCGTCGGGGCTGTTGGTCCCGCGCACCCGTTGACTCGACCTGCCGTCGGGGCCATCGATGCCGACCTCGAACTCGTCCGGCAGGGTGGCGGCGTCCCCGATCCGGTCCGCATCATCCCAGGTGAGGGTCGCGGTGATGCTCGTGAGGTTCGTCACGTTCACCGGGACCACGATGCGCGATTCACCGAAGGGCGCGTCGGTGTACCCTTGCTGGACGGAAAGGGGCGACGTCGTGACGCGCCACCGGGCATCCATTGCGTACGTGGTGCGGACGCCGTCGTCGGGAGCGATCGCGTCCACATCCGGCGCGTCGTGCCCGCCGAGGGCCGCGATTCCGGTCCAATGCCCGATCCCGGTGGGGTCGATGCCGTACTCGGCGGGGAGGACGACGGCGACGAGGATCACGGCGGCCACGGCCGCGGCCGCGAGCGTCGCGCGGGCAAGGGTTCGCGTGGAAGGCGGCTGGGGGATCGAGGGCTCGGTCATGCGCCGGCCCCCACGAAGTACCCGACGATCTGGTAGCCCATGAGGACGAACCCGCCCGCCATGAGGAGCGTGTTCGTGGCGAAGGCGTGGCGTGTGAAGCTTGGGCTCCGCCGCCACCATCCCATGGCGATGAGGATCATGCCGAGGGCGAGGAGTTGGCCGAGTTCGACGCCCACGTTGAAGCTCACGATGTTCGCGACGAGGCCGTCGGGGGAAAGTTGGAATTCCTGGAGTTTCGTGGCGAGGCCGAGGCCGTGGAAGAGGCCGAAGACCAGGGTCGCAACAAGGGTGTTCGGTTGGCGTCCGAGAATGCGGGTGAAGCCGCCGAGGTTGTCGAAGCCCTTGTACACGACACTGAGGCCGATGATGGCGTCGATGATGTACGCGTTCATGGACACGTTCCCGAGGACTCCGAGAAGGAGGGTGGTCGAGTGGCCCACGGTGAACGCGGAGACGTAGATGGCGACATCCTTCAGGCGGTGCAGGAAGAAGATGACGCCCACGAGAAAGAGGAGGTGGTCGTACCCGGTGACCATGTGCTTGGCACCGAGGTAGATGAACGGCCCGACATGGGTGCCCGGGTTGTCCGTAAGGAACGCCTTGTCGGCTTCTGCGACACCGTGGGCGATGGCGGGGGACGCAATGAGGAGGAGCGCTGCGGCGGCGATGACGGCTGCGCCGGGCAGGTTGCGGGCAGGGGCGCGGGGGGCCATGGGAGCAGGTGGCCGGCTCGTCGGCGGGCGCAGGGATGAGGCACGCATCGGAATGGCCGAGACCATTCCGGCGGCCCCTGATAACGTCTGCCCCGGTGGCGACGTGGCGTCCGGTCTGCGCGATTGATCGAGGGCCCCCCGGGCACACAACGACCGCACTCGTGTCGACTGCGCACCTCCGCATGGGTCCTTTGCAGCGTCACGACCGAAGGGGCGGGATCACAGCGTTGCCCATAGGTGCGGGCCAGCATGGGGGCGGGAGCCGATGAAGCCCAAGGCGAGGACGCGGATTGGCCGGTCGTTCGGTTGATTACGCGCTCGCGCCTTCCGAACCCCGCGGCCGGTTCGAAACCCTCGGGGTGTCCACAATCAAGACCGCTGCGAAAGCGGTCCCGCCCGCGAGCCCGACATGCTGTGGCTGCGCCTCCCTTTCCCCCCTGGGTACGTCCGACCTGGACGGCGACCCCGGTTGGGAATCCCAACGCAGCCATCATGAGCTCGGGAGCCACAGTTTTCGGCGGTCGCCCACGTGACGCGCGCGCGCGTGCGCTGCTCGGGTCGAGCCGGGATGTGCGCCGCGGCGACCCGGTACGCGCCCAGCTCCCCGGTGACCCAACACGCGTCCAGGTGCCGCGCCCGACTCGGCACGCCGCCGGCCCCGCGGATTCCCGTTGCCTGCCCGCCCCCCTCCCTTATATCGGACCTCTCCGATCGCGCCGCCGTGACCGGAGCCGTCTACCTCACGCTCAAACTCGTGCACATCGTGGCAGCGAGCGTGTACCTCTCCATGTTCGTGCTCGGCCCGATCGTGAAGATCGCGAGCGACCGCGCCCGCGACCCTGCGATCAGCGCCTTCATCCAGGACCGCCTGTGGCGCACGAGTCCCTGGGTCGTGGGCATCAGCGGGTTCATCGTGTTCTCCACGGGGTATGCGATGGTCCGGGGCTTCCTCGGCAAGATTGCGGGGAACCCGTTCAGCCTCTGGGGCCTCATCGTGCTCTTCGTGAGCCTCGCCGTCTGGTACTTCGCCATGCGCCCGCTCGAAGCGAAGATGGCGAACATGGCGGACGAGAACAAGGACACGGGTGTCGGCCTCGGCGACGATTACCGGACCGCGAGCGGCAGCTGGCTCCTTGCGAACGGCGTCATGGTCGTGCTCGTGCTCGTCGCGAACTGGCTCATGGTGTTCAAGCCGACCGGGTGAGTGCTCCGACGGGTCGTGCCGCCGCCGAGAACCCGGGGGCCGACGCCGCTGGGGCCGGCGGTGCAGCCATCAGGATTCCGTCCGGGCAGCGGGCGTGCGGCGGGGCTCGACGCACACCGGCGCACTGCCCGGCGCAAGAAGTGTCGGCGTCCTGCCTTATTTCCCTGTCACCGTGTCATCACCGGGCATCGTCCGGCACGGGCGTGTCCGGGGGCTTGCATCCATGATGACCCGCACCGCAACCATCCTGACCCTGACCGTCGCCACCGTTCCCTTCCCGGGCGCGGGCGGATCCCACATGCAGCATGAGGAGTTCGGCGGAAGGTACGATCTCGGCGCATCGGGGATGTCGCCCGTGCCCTTCCAGCTTCCCAGCAATCCCGCCCCCATGCCGGAACCCGTGTTCGGGGTCATGGTATGCGGCGGCGGAGACGGATGGGAAACCATCGACGGCGTCGATTCCCCGTTCCCCGAAACCGTGGGCGGCGAGTGCCCCGGGATCCTCGTCCCGTGCGGAGACAAAGTCCAGGCGTGGATCCGGGATGACGTGAACGGGGATGCCTCCTTCGCCATCTGCATCGACACGAACGTCGACGGCGACTGCCGCCTCGAGAACCAGCGGGACCACCGGTATTTCCACACGTGCGGCGACGTGTCCAGCGGCATCGAGGACCCGGACCTCGCGTTCACCCACTACGGTCCCACGGGCGTGTTTGCCGTGTGGGTCATGCGGGAGACGTCCGCGCCCAACGCGTGCCCGGCCACCACGGGATGGGTCGGCGGCTACGTGGAGCGCGTCACGGGCCCGCCGCAGTGCTCGGACGGGTTGGACATTGACGGGAACGGCGTGGATGATTACCCGTGCGACCCCGGATGCGACTCGCCCGACGATGACTGGGAGCGCACGCCGGAATGCCGCGATGGTATCGACAACGACGGGAATGGCCTCCGGGACTACCCGCAGGACCCGGGCTGCCGGTTCGCGGACCAGTGGGTCGAGAACAACCCCTACACGCATTGATTCGTGTGGGGGAGGGAGGG
>JBFILE010000034.1:0-17743 GCA_041599855.1 Thermoplasmatota archaeon | reverse complement strand
CGTCCTCTTCCTCATCCTGATCCTCGCCTATTCCGGGCGCATCGTCGGCACGGCACGCCCCGTCGCGGCCGCCGCGTTCCCCACGGAGGTCGCCTTCCCAGTCGCGTTCATCGCGGGGGTCCTCGCCCTCCTCAGCCCGTGCAGCGGCGCCATCCTCCCCGCCTTCTTCGCCTATTCCTTCCGATCCCCGGGCAAGATCCTGCGCCAGACGTACGTGTTCTACCTCGGTCTCAGCCTCGTCTTCGTGCCCCTCGGGTTCGCATCCAGCCTCCTTGCGGGTGTCATCCTCGTCCACGCGGACCTCATCTACACCATCGGCGGCGTCGTCCTCATCACCCTCGGTGTCGGAACAATCCTGGGCGCCGACATGGCGCGGCTCATCCATCGCGTCACCGGGAAGGACCCCAGCACCATCGGGCAGGCCCGCATCCACTCCCTCAAGGACGAAACCCTGCGCGTCCTCCTCCTCGGCGCGGTGTTCGGATTCGCCACGTCCAGCTGCACGGCGCCCATCATCGGCGCCATGGCCACCCTCGCCATCGGCACGGGCGCCTCCAGCCTCCTCGCCATGGTCCTCTTCATGACCTTCGCCCTCGGCATCGTGACCCCCCTGTTCCTCCTTGCCGCCCTCTTCGAGCGGTACGACCTGGGACGCCGGGGCGTGCTTCGCGGAAAGGTCTGGAAAATTCCGGCGGGTCGATCCACGCTGACCCTCCACTCCCACCATGTGATCACGGGCACCATCCTCATTTTTCTCGGCATCGTGTTCATCGTGTTCCGCGCCACCCTCGAACTCACGGCATTCTACGAAACGTTCGGCGCCACCGAATTCTACGCGGACCTTGTGGATGGCGTGGCCGCCGCATTTGCAGGGATCCCCCGGGCCGTCGGCCTCCTGATCCTGCTGGGCGGGCTCGCGTTTGCAGCATGGGCCATCCGACGATTTGCCAGGGGACCCTTGGACGGTCGAGCCCGTGATTGAACACTCGAACCCAACACGGAAATGCCGACGCACGGAATCGGGGACGGCGGCGCAGGCGGCCGGCCCCATTCCCACCCCGCGGCTCCCGTTCTCCCCGAAGTCGCAGCCCGCATTCCGGCCGGTCGCCTGCGCGCCTTCCATTCTGCCCGCGCGCGAGCCGCCCGCCTCCATGCCACCAACCATCATGCGTTCGACCCGCCTGCCGCCCACGCGCATGTTGCCAACCGTATCGCATACGCCGGCACGCCGTGCCCATGCTGTTGGGGGCGCCGTCCACCAGCATCCGCGCGGAGGCGTCGAGGGCCATGGACCGTCAGCGTCGCCCGCACGCCGGGCGAACGGTGGAACCGCGGATCCCACGGTGAACGGGTGGTCCTTTTCCGGAAGCGAACCCCATGGAGCATCGAGGCATCCCATGGACCCGGAACGGAAACTCCGAAAGGATTGCCGGCACTGCGGTGCGGTACTCCAGCTCGCGCCCATCCTTGGAACCGCACCCGACCGGCCGGACGTGGACGCCGACTTCGATGGCGCAGGCGGCTCCGCGATCAACGGGGGCCATCGATGAACCGACGGGCCCCCCGGATCCTGCTCGCCGTCCTCACGGTTCTTGCAACCCTCCCGATCGTGCCAACTGTGGCCGCCGATCACGTCGAGGACCTGGACCGGGAGGCCCCCTTCGCATGTGGCGGCCGCGAATGCATCCCCGCCATCGACGAACCGCGGGTCGATGACGGCGCATGGCTCGCCGAGGATGACGCCGTCATCGGTGTGGCTGCCGGGGGCGTTGCCCGTGCCTACGCCATCCGCATCCTCGACTGGCATGAGATCGTGAACGACGAGATCGATGGCCGCGCCATCGCCGTCACGTACTGCCCCCTTTGCGCCACCGGCATCGTGTTCGACCGGAACGTGGACGGGCAGTTGCTCAGTTTTGGCGTGAGCGGTCGCCTCTACCGGAACGACCTCGTCATGCAGGACCGCGGAACGGACACCCTCTGGAGCCAGATCCTCGGTGAAGCGATCTGGGGCCAACTCCACGGATCGGTCCTCGACATCGTTCCGGCCACCACGACCACCTGGGGCAAGTGGAAGGCCGCGCATCCATCGACGCAGGCCCTCGCCCGTCCGGACACCTTCCCCGAATCCCGGTACGAGGTGTACCCGTACGGGGATTACGCGACCAGCGAACACACGCTGCAGAAGCGGGATCACACCTCCGGCGAACTCCATCCCAAGGAACGGGTCGTGGGCGCATGGAACGGGTCGGACGCGGTCGCCATCCCGTTCGATCTCCTTGCGCGCGAAGGGGTCGCCATGTTGAAGCTGGGCGCCCGCGAAGTCGTCGCCGTGATGGCCGCAGGCGGACCCCACGTGTACGACGCCGATGGCCGTGCGTGGCGCCTTGTCCACGAGGCCCTCGTCGATGGGAACGGCACCCGCCACGACCCGGCCACGGGGCGCGCCCTTGACGGCGGGAACGCGAGCCTCGCACGCGTCGATTCCATGGTCGCATTCTGGTTCGCGTGGTACGACTTCCATCCCGGCACGCGCCTCGTGTCATTCATGACCCCCGATCCGGACGCGCCGGAATCGGGGACCGAACCCGTGAATGGCGTCGGCCTCACCGGGCCTCCGGGATCCAGTGCCGATGCGTCGCCGGTGCTGCTCCCATTCGGGCTCCTCGCTGCGGTGGCTGTGGTGATCGTCATTGCTTGGCGGCGGTCCATCGCGCAGTGATCGCGCCCGGTAGGGGCGGATCAGGGTCACGGTTCCGAGAAGGATGGCTGCCGTGCTGCGCGATGCCCCGGCAGGTCCAAGGCCCCAGGTCCGGCTTCCCGTCCAACCCGCGTCACCCACGCCTCGGTGTCGTTCCGTTCGGCCGGATTTCCCCTCGGCCCAAGGGGTCCTTCCGACGCATCCATGCCGGGTCACGACGACCCGCATTCCGTGAAGCTCTTCGGCTCAAGGGCGACCCGATGCGCATGCGGCGGCAAGGCCCAATACACGAAACCGGGCCCAGCGGCGGCACCCGCGGCCCACGAAGCATCTCCGGGCGCTGTTTGCCGGGACTGCTATCAGACCCTGTCGGCGGCCGAGCGCCAGCGTTTCATCCGTCGGAAAGCCCAGTTGTTCGGCGCATGGTCATGAACCGGACGCACCGGGACGGGTAACCGTCGACGTTTAGCCATCATGACCGCGGAAGCATTAATAGCGCTCAAGTCTCCCCTGTTCCGGAGGCTGCCTGAGTGCTCACCCCGCGCGTCCGTACGTCCATCCTTGTCCTTCTCTTCCTTGTCGCGGCGCCCTTCGGGAGCCTTGGCGGCACTGCCGCATCGAACCCGCCCCTCGTTGCTGATGCCGGCAACAGTGCAGCCGGCGCCATCGGCGACGCCTTGGCCCTCGAAGCGACGGCCTTCGGCGGACTCGCCCCCTATACCTTCGCATGGACCCTCGCGGGTGGCGGTGCGCCCTTCTCCCCCGCGACGGCCGCGGCGACCACCCTCGACACCTCCGGCCTTTCCGCAGGTCGCCACGCGGTGACTGTGACCGTGACCGACGCGGACGGCTCCACGTCCTCGGACGACGTCTACATCCGCGTCGACGGGTCGACCGTCCTTTTGAAACAGACCATCCAGGCGCTCCCGGGTGTGCCCGATGAGATCATCGGCGGCGGCTCCGGCCGCGTGGACCAGCAGACCCGCGACTTCCCCTTCACGGTCGCAGCCGGCACCACCGCAATCGAGGCGGACCTCACGTGGGGCAACTCCGGATTCGGCAGCATCCTCGGCAACGACTTCGACCTCGCACTCATCGACCCGAACGGCAACTCCGCCACCGGAAACCAGGGCCTCACCGGGAACCGTCAGGAACACGCGGAAGTCGCGAACCCCGCGGCCGGCCTCTGGAAGGCGCGGGTCATGGCGTACCTCAGCCTCCCCGACCGCTTCACCATCGAAGTGCGCGCAGCCGGCGCCGGAGCCCCCCCGCTCCCGGTCGTCCGCCCCATCGGGGATGCGAACGCGCACTACGTGTTCGGTGCCCTCGACGACCAGCGCGTCGAAGCCACCGTTACCGGCGGATCATCCCCCGCCATCGTCTACTGGGACGTGGGCCCGAACGGCGTCCCGACCCGGGTGGGCGCCTCGCCCAAATTCAACCTCGGCGTCGGCGTCCACGATGTCCGCGTCAAGGTCATCGACAACCAGGGCTACGAGCACCACGGAACCACGTCCATCGAGGTCGTGGACGCGGTGGACCACGTGGTCCGTGCCGGATGCACGGGCCTGAGCCCGCGCCCCATCGCCGCCATGGAATTCAGTGCATCCGGCGGCACATGCTGGATGCACGGCGGCCACCACACCTACGATCTCGGAGGCAGCTTCACCTTGGTGAGTGGCCACGGGTACACGGCTGCCGTCGAGATGGTGTACGCGCCCCCGAAGGAGGACACCGGTGAAGGCGACCCCTTCCTCGCGCCCATCCATGTGGCAACCAGCCCCGACGGCCTCACCTGGGCGCCGCTCACGTTCATCACCTACGATGTGCTCGGCAGTGTCTGGCAGTCGAGTGTCTTCACATTCGGCGCCAGCGCGGACCCCTTCCGGTTCATCCGCATCCACAACCCGCAATCCGCGACCGAGGGATTGAGCGGCTTCCTCGACAACAGCCAGTTCACCCTGTATGCGAACGAGGCCCCCGCGACACCCGGCGCCGCGCCCACGGCGGGCACCCGTGACCTCTCGTGTGCGGACGGCGACCACATGGAGGACTTCTTCGCGGAACACCCCTGCTGGTTCGGCGGCATCGACCGCTACGACTCCCCCAGCATGCTCCACACCTACCCCCTCGGACCGGGTGCCACGGTGGACCACATCTCGGGCACGTTCACGGTCGCCCCGTGGCGCACGGACGACTGGTTCTCGCCCCTTGTCCCCGCGCCCGAACAGGTGTACGGGACCATCGTGACCATCGAGACCAGCACGGACGGCACAACATGGACCGCACAAGGTGCAGTGGATGCGCTGTTCGGCGTCCCCACCTCGTTCAACCTGACGCTGCCGTCGTCGACGGGGGCGTCCTTCGTGCGCCTCATCCCCGACGGCCACCCTCGCTTCGACCAGCACGCGGCATTCGCACCCAACCACCACCTGGAAGCGTACTTCCTCGACAGTGGGATCTCGGTCACGGGCGTGTTCTGAGCGCCGGGAATGGAACCGGAGGGCGCCGGGCGGGGGTGAGCCCACGCGGCAGCCCTCCCCGCGGGCCCGCCGTGTGCTGACCGGCGTCGCACCTGCCATCGCAGCAGGATCCACCAACCCCTGCCCCAACGCGGCCCCCCGGACCCATACCTTAATAGCACCGCCCCGACTTGCCCGCAGCACGCTTCCCCCCACGGACGCCGTCGCTCCCTGAGCCTCGATGTCCGCTGCGCGCGAGAATCCATCACCCCCCGGGTGCGTGTCCGACCTCTTTGTCGAACGCGGGATTCACCGACCGTGCCGGGAGACGCCCACGCGTGCACTGCGGGTGTGGGTAATGGAGATTTGACCCCTCATGGCCAAGAGGAAGGTTGCACGGACAACCCAGCGCAAGGTGAAGGACAAGTGGAAGGCGAAGTCGTGGTACGCGGTTCGCGCTCCCAAGATGTTCAACGGCGTGCAGATCGCCGAAACCCTCGCGGACGAACCCGAGAAACTCATCGGTCGCATCGCAGAGACGACCATGCAGGAGCTCTCCGGTGACTTCAGCAAGATGCACGTGAAGGTCCAGTTCAAGGTGCACAGCGCCCACGGAACGGACGCCCACACGAAGTACGTGGGCCACGTCCTCACGAGTGACTACATCCGCCGCTTGACGCGGAGGAAGCACTCGAAGATCGACGGTGTCTTCGACGTGACCACGAAGGATGGGTTCACCATCCGCGTGAAGCCCATGGCAGTCACGGAACGCCGCGCCCAGTCCAGCCAGGAGCAGCTCGTCCGCGAGATTGCCCAGAAAGTCTGCTCGGACGCGGCGAAGGCGAATGAGATCGATGGCTTCGTGAAGGCCCTCCTCGGTGGCGACCTGTCCCAGGAGATCTTCACCCTCGCCCGCAAGATCTACCCGCTCAAGCGTGTCGAGATCCGCAAGAGCGAACTCCGCTCCGAGCCGGAGAACGTCATCTACGACACCGACATCTTCGCGGCCCCTGAAGAGGAAGCCGTCGAAGGCGAAGAAGGTGCGGACGAAAGCGAAGACGCCGCGGCCGACGAGATCGCCGCCGCCCTCGCGGAAGGCGTCGAAAGCCCCGTCGAAGAGACGGTCGCCGACGCCGAAGCGGCATCGGAATCCCCGGAAGAGTCCTCGGAAGAGGAACTCACCGAGGAAGAGCGCGTCTGATCCGGACTGCGCATCCTGCCGGGGCCGCGGCCCCGGCGTTCCCATTTTCATCCTTGATCTTTTCCCGGTGAGCGTGGGGCATGGGCCGCACCCGTGCGGGACGCGCATGGCCCTTGCGGCGGACGCGGATGGCGTGCCCTAACAAGGCCCCTCGGCGGACTCGACCGTGGGCTCGATCGCGCCGGCGCCGGTGGCGAATGCGGCATGGAGCGCCGCAAGGCGCGGTGGCCACGCTGCCGCCCCACCCGCTGTGGCGAGGTCGGGCATGATCACCGTCCCGGACGCGCCTTCGACCCATCCGAAGCCCCCTGGGGCGGTTCCGACATGGGTTGGCGCGACTGCCATCTCGACGAGCGCATCGATTCCCTCGCCGGCCTCGCACAGGTGAATGGCCTTCGAGAGCCACGTGGTCGACTGGTTCTCCAGGATGTGGAACGGTACGACACTCGTCGGTCCGGATGCGGAAACCGAGAGTTCGTCCACCGTGACGCACACGCCGGTCCCCAATGGCACACAGAGGATGACGCGTGCGGTCACCGCGATTGCGCCATCAAGGGCGGCATCGGCCCACGTCATGTCAAGGGAGGCAAAGGCGCCGTCCACCGTCATGGGGTACTGGTCGGTCACGGACAGCGCCGACAATCCGGCGGCGTCAAGGGTCACATGGGGAGTGCCTGACAGCGACACGTCCACATCGAGTTCGATGCGGAGTTCGGTTCCCGCCACCTTGCATGTCGCGTACGAATCCTGGATTCCGGTTGTCCACGCCCCGGCATGCTCCACCGTGAAGCGCTTCGTGGCCGGGTTCGATGAATAGTCGAGGATGGCGGGCGTCGGTCGCACCCGATACGTGCCGCATTCGGCCGTCGTCCGGGTGGATGGCACGGATTGGGACGTTTGGAATGACCGTGCAAGGTCCTCGGCGAACACGGACCAGTCGGCCGTGTCGATGCTGGCTTCAAGGGTGTCGGCATTCGCATCATATGCGAGGTTTGGCGCCGAGTCCCCGCCAGATACTTCGAGGTGCAGGTCGCTCGGGACGTCGGTGAGGTGCGCCACGAGGAGTGGGGCTGCGTCTGGTTCCGGCCGCACCGTCACGTTGACCAGGTGGAATGGGTCGCGGCCATCGAGATCCAACGACCACGTTCCGTTCACGTAGCGCGAATACACATCCACGCGCGACGGGACCGTTTCCATGACAAGTTCCGTGAGCTGGTCCAGGACCCATCGGAACCGCCGAACGGGGCCCGGCGTGTCAAGGTGGGCACTCACGGCCGCACGATTCGGGCAGTGGCCGCTCACGAAGCCGGCCCGCAAGGGGCCGGATTCATCCATCTCCAACTCCGCGAATACGTCGATGATCCTCGGCTGCGTGATGTCATCGAGGGTGTCCACATCGACGCGGAACCGGATGATGTCACTGTAGTGCACGTTCCCGTTCCCGATGCCGCCGACCGCGTACACATCGCCCGTGGTGAGGAGGTCCTCGACCCATGCGCCTGCGGTCTTGAACCGTTGCGACGGCAGGTATCCGCAGGTCCCGATGAACGAGGCCGTGTCGGGGTCGAACACGAGCATCTGGTTCGAGAATCCGTTGTCGTTCCGGCCGCCGATGATGTAGATGCGGTCCCCGTCACTCACGGCGCTGAAACTGTGGAGTTTCGTGGGCAGGGAGGCGATCCGGGACAGGACCCCCGTGTCGGGGTCGAGCGCGAGGATGTCGTCGAACTCGACGTGTTGACCGAACCCGTCCTTGCCTTCACCGCCCATGATGATGAGCTTGCCATCTGCCCATGCGGCGGCGAGGTTCTGTCGCGGGGTCGGCAGGATGGCCGGATGGAATGTGGCCAATCCCGTCACCGTGTCATATACCTGGATCCTGTCGGAATAGGGCCGCCCGAGGTTTCCGCCGGTCACGTAGATGTTCCGCCCGTCCGTTGCCCCGCCGGCAAGCCAGATGCGGTGGGGCAGGATGTGGGGCATGAGTTCCAACGTGTCGGCGACCGGGTCGAATCGGTAGATCGTGTTCCGCTCGCCGGCGTTCGGGGCATACGCGCCGCGGCCCCCGAGGATGTAGATGTAATCGCCCACGGTCACGGCGACCATGCTGTTGATTGCCAGCGGGAATCCCGCGTTCATGGTCCTCGTGAGCCCCGTGAGCGAGTCGAACTGGACGATGTCGCCGCGGTAGTCGGTCTCCGACACCCGGCCCCCGAAGTAGTACACGTACCGCCCGTGGGCTGCGGCAGCGCCACTCACCCGCGGTTCGTCCAGGCCGATGTCGAGGCGGAGCATCGCCTTGGCATCCACGACGATCTTCCGGCCGTCCTTGACGGCGTTGTTGAATGCCGTGAGCACGTTGGCTCCGGTATCGAACGCGATCTCGATCGGCGCATCGCGAGCTTCCAGGCGGAGACGGGAAGCCTCCTGACCGTCCGGCGTCGCTTGGAATCGGACGCCCAGGACGGCATCCCCTACCGCATCCGGGACAAACGGCTCCATGCCTGCTGCTGCCGCAAAGGATTCCACGACCGCCTCAAGGGTGACGTCGACCGAGTCGCTGAAGGTGACTCCCGCGATCTTGCCGAGTTGGAGGCGGGCCTCGGAGGGCATGGGGTTCCAGCTGGACACCAACCCCGCGCGGCCGAGTGGCGTGGTTTCCGACATGTCTGTTGCAAGGGACACCGCCCCGTTGCTGAGCAGGTGGAACGTCGGGGGATCGGAGGCCGCATCCGCGGCGATCGATTCCACTCCTTCGAACGCGGCGTCCAACCATACGGCACCCGAGGCCATGTCATGACGCGAGCAGATCCGTGAGTGGGCGGTCGCGCATTCGGTCCACGCCGGTGGAGCCGCGCCTTCGGTCACGGTGGTTGCCGTCAGCGCGACATCGCCATCGCCCATGGAAATGAGCCACTCGTCGCCGGACAGGTTCATGCGCCACGCGGCAGGCGCCCGGTCCAGATCGATGGCCGACCGGACGAGCACGCCATCGTCCCGCAAGACATCTGCAGCCATGTGGACGGAATCTGCGCCCGACGACGCCGCCAAGGTCCACGACAGGTCCTGCGGCGATGCGACGACGAAGGTGGTGCCGGCAGCATTCCGGGAGCGGTACTCGAGCGCCGCGCCGGAGTCATCGCGGACGGTGACCCTCGATTCTGCCGCGCCCGGCACGCCCGTGATCGTCACCGCGGCATCCTCATTGACGGACCATGCTGCTTCCGTCGTGGCAGGTTCCGTGAAGAACGCCGCGACTTCCCGCACATGACCGCCGCTTTCCACCTGATGGATCACGTTGACGTGGCGGGTCGCGGTCGGGGTGTCCACGCGGAGCGAGCCGTCGGGCAGGGACGCTGTGGTCGTCACCAGAAGGCTGCTGGCCAGGGGCGTCGCCGAAACGGTGGCAAGAAGCCCCGGTTCATGGCCGACGCCCGCGCATGTCGCTTCCGACAGGAGGCCGGGTTCGTCCGCCATCGTCGCCACGAATGATGCGGCGTCGCCGTCGACAAGGACCACGGAACCGCAGCCGGATTCGCGCGACGCACGCAACTCAAGCGTCCCGTCGACGTCGGATGCGGCGAATGCGATTGCGCTCGATCCGGGTGCAATCCCTGCCGACTCCTGGCTCATGGTGACGTCGACCCTCGAATCAAGGGCGCCCCTCACCGCGAAGTGGAATTCGCTCCGGGGATTGTCGACCGACGTTTCCAGTGTCAGGTTCCGGGCCGGCGTCACCACGTACCTTGCGAGGAGCTTCTCGGAGGCTGCCTCCGCAGCGGTCTCATCGTATCCGGCGAAGAAGATGAGCGACTCCCCCGGGCCCGTCAGTTCCGGGCGGTTCGTCAGGGCCACTTCGGCACGGTTGCCGCGCTCCGCTGTTCCCGTGACGAGGGTGACTGCCGGCAGGTGATCGTCGCGACCGTCGATGCCCAATGTGAGCAGGCCGCGCCCCTCCGTGGACACGCGACCCATGAAGCCCTCGGGGCGAGCAACGATCGACACCTCGCCGGCGATCAGGCGGCCCGGATTCAGGGCTTCGATCGTCAATGCGTAGGAAAACCCGGTCAGCGCCACCCCTCCGCCCGACCTGAGGGCGCCGCTGAAGGTGACCCGGTAATCGAACGGCAGCCCGCCGTCGTCCCCCATGGCCACCACGATGGGTGAACCGATCGGCGCCGGGATCGAGCAGTCCGCATCGGACGATTCATCGACGCGCGTGCACACCACGTATGCGCCCGGAGGGATCGAGGACGCGGCCGTGGGGGGCAGGGCTGCGAGCACGACCGGTGACGGGGGCTCGATCAGGGATGTTGCCATGGCAGGTGGCGTCCGGACCTCCGCCATGCTCGGCACGGACGGCAAGGGTGGGGGAGCGACCCAGGGGCGCTGCAGGGTTCCGGCACCGGGGATTGTCGACGACGGCAATGGGGCCGGCGCCCCTTCGACCGGTCCCGTCGGAAGCCCGCTCGCGTCGTTCGAACGGTCCTGGAGTCGGGAACCATCGACGAGGATGCGGAAGCCATCCGGGTCGAAGAACAACTGGTGCAACGTGACCCGCGTGAATGCTTCGTTGGACGACCAGCTTTCGTGATCAGCGGGTGGATGCACGGCCGCCCGGAACCGGGCGTCATTCCGGAACGCCCACTCCATGAACGCCTCGACGCGTTCGGCGCGCGCAGCCGCGTCAAGCGCGGCGGATTCATCGATTCCCCGACGATCGGCCAACGCCGCCTCCAATGCCGCCGGCGACCGGAACCGCTCGACCCATCGCTCGACGAATGCCTCCACGTCATCGTCGGGAGCGTCCGCCGCAACCGCTGCAAGGCCGGGAAGCAACATGGCGCATGCCACGGCAAGCGCAAGATGCGGTGCGGCTCGCTCCAGATGATTGACCTGTCTCCGCCCGATGCGATCAGTGAAGCTCGAAGCCATTGCCAAAATTCCCAGGCATGCAGGGGCCCCGGGCGACTTAAGTCCTCGGCTGCCACCGCGACAAGGCCATGAACGGCGAACGTGTCATCCGTGGACTCCTCCGCACGGCGGTCGGCAACGCATACTGCCGGCGGCAGGGTCCGTTTCCCGCCCCGGCCGGGCGTGCTCGCATGGCACATGCGATCGGGCGGGTGACGCACCCGCGCACGAGCCAACCCGCCTTCGTCCGAATGCTCCCCGAGGCAGGCCCACGCCTCCCCCCGGCACGTTCAAATACCCCACCACCCTTGCCGCGACTTACCTCCAGGGCGATCCAGGCCGCTCCCACTTCGCGGGGACGGAGCCGTCGTCGGCCATCGAGGGTGGGAAACCGGGAATCCGTCCCTGACGGACCCCTCCGGAATCACGCCCCCGTCGGCACGGGATACGGTTCGCTTGGTGAGGCAGTACACAGGACGTGATGATCACATGGGAAAAGGTCTCTTCGCAGGCCGCAAGCTCAAGCAGGACCGAGCCGAGTCCCGCTGGGCCGACCGGTACTTTGCGAAACGCGAGCTGCGCCTCAAGGAAAAAGCCGACCCGCTCGAGGGTGTCCCGCAAGCGCGCGGCATCGTCATCGAGAAGGTCGGGATCGAGGCGAAACAGCCGAACTCCGCCATTCGAAAGTGCGTGAAGATCCAGCTCATCAAGAACGGTCGCCAGGTAACGGCGTTCGCTCCCGGTGACGGCGCCATCAACTACATCGACGAGCACGACGAAGTGCTCATCGAAGGTATCGGCGGCCGCATGGGTCGATCGTACGGTGACATCCCTGGTGTCCGCTTCAAGGTCATCCAGGTGAACAGCGTGTCCCTCGACGAACTCGTCAAGGGCAAGAAAGAGAAGCCGATGCGGTGATGCACATGGCTGAAGAAAACATCACCCCCGACACCGACGCCCCGGAAACCCCGGACGTCCCCGCGACCGAGGAAGCCCCCGCCGTCGAACCGACGACCGAGGAAGCCCCCGCCGCCGAGCCCGAGACGACCGAGGAAGCGCCCGCCAAGGCGGCTCCCGCAAAGGAAGCTGCCCCCGCGCCGGCCAAGTCCAACGTCGTCGAAGACCTCATCGCCTCCGCGAGTGAAGCCGCCGACGAAGCGAACGTGCAGGAAGCCGCCCTCCAGGCGGTCCCCGAACACATCCGCACCGGACCCGCCTTCCGCCTCTTCACGAAGTACGACCTGAGCGAGATCACCGTCCGCGACCCCGGTCTCGTGCGCTACATCAACCTCTACCCCGTCGCCATCCCCCACACCGGGGCCCGCCACGGGAACAAGCGCTTCGCGAAGCACGGCATGAACATTGTCGAGCGCGTCATCAACGAGATGATGAAGACGGAAACCTGGACCGGCAAGAAGGCATCCGCCTTCCGCGCCGTCCGCGACGCCTTCGCCATCATCGAGGAACGCGCCAAGGAGAACCCTGTCCAGGTCCTGGTCAAGGCCCTCCAGAACGCGGCCCCCCGTGAGGAAATCACGCGCCTGCGCTACGGTGGCATCAGTGTCCCGAAGGCCGTCGACGTCGCCCCCGCGCGCCGCCTTGACATCGCCATCCGCCACATCACCCGTGGCGCCGTGAACACGAGCCACAAGAGCAAGAACACCATCGCCGACTGCCTCGCCGGTGAGATCCTGAAGGCCTCCAAGGCCGACATGAACTCCTTCGCCGTTGCGAAGAAAGAGGAAGTCGAGCGCGTCGCGAAGTCCGCTCGGTAAGTTCGCTGGGCGGTGCGCCGCCCCATCCACCCCCGCCCGGGTTCGGGCGGGGGCGTTCCATTTTTTCATCATCTGTTCTCCTTGGTGTCACCTGCGGGTCCGGGCCGACCCGGCATGTCAGGGGGCCTGGTTCGGGTTTTTCCATGGCTACTCGCGGTTGCACGCTGCGGGTGGGGGAGTTGCTGTTGGCCGGTGGGGACAAGTCGATTCAACACGGACGGCGCGTGCGTGTACCGGCATGCCGGAGTTCTCGAAGACTGGTTGGCCGGTGGGGACAAGTCGATTCAACACGGAGGGCACGGAGGCGCGGAGGGCCACGGAGCACCTGGGGAATACGGGACGCCCCGGAGTTGGCGCCGGTTGGCGGGCGGGGACGGTCAGGGCTTGAAAGGCTGTTGGACGATCTGACACGAGCCGTTGTCCTGGGAGGGGGTTTCGCATGAATGCCGTGCACGTCCGGGTCCTCGGTGGCGGTGTGGCGATGGACCCGCGCGGCGGACCCCCGGGATGTGCCCACCCCCACCCGCCGACATGACGGGCCACCCGGGCAACCGAGCCCGCAACACCCGGAGACAGCCCTCCGCCCCCCTCCCGGCAACGCATAAATATGGTATCGGCCTTGCACGGCCTGACGCCTCAGGAAGGGGACTGTCCCTACCGGACCTCCTCCCCGCCCTGAACGAGCGCTACACAGGTGGACACCCATGGGCCGTAAGGAAGACAACATCGCGAAGGCTCGCGAACTGATGCACCAGAAGGATTTCATCCGGAACATCGACATCGCGGCCCACATCGATCACGGGAAGACGACGCTAACCGACAACCTGGTTGCCGGTGCCGGAATGATGTCCGAGGAACTCGCCGGCAAGCAGCGTGTGATGGACTTCGACGAGCAGGAAGCTGCCCGTGGCATCACGATCAACGCCGCGAGCGCGAGCATGGTCCACGACTTCGACGGTCAGGACTACCTCATCAACCTCATCGACACGCCCGGTCACGTGGACTTCGGTGGCGACGTCACGCGTGCCATGCGCGCCGTCGACGGCTGCGTCGTCGTCGTGTGCGCCGTGGAAGGCGCCATGCCCCAGACGGAAACCGTCGTCCGGCAGGCCCTCCGCGAGAAGGTGAAGCCGATCCTGTTCATCAACAAGACGGACCGCCTCATCAACGAACTCAAGCTCGGCCCCGCCGAACTCCAGCAGCGCTTCGCGAAGCACATCGCCGACGTGAACCGCCTCATCACCAAGATGGTCCCCGCGGAGTTCAAGGACCAGTGGAAGGTCGACGCCGCAAACGGCACCGTCATCTTCGGCAGCGCGTACCACAACTGGGCCATGAGCGTCCCCTACATGCAGAAGACCGGTGTCACGTTCAAGGACGTCATCGACCTCTGCAACGCGAACAAGGCGAAGGAACTCGCGAAGAAGGCGCCCCTCCACAAGGTGCTCCTCAACGCCATCATCCGCCACTGCCCCGCCCCGCACGTTGCCCAGAAGTACCGGATTCCGCACATCTGGAAGGGCGACCACGAGAGCGTCGTCGGCAAGGCCATGATCAACTGCGACGAGAGCGGTCCCACGACCCTCATGGTCACGAAGATCATCATCGACCCCCACGCCGGTGAGATCGGCTTCGGCCGCGTCTTCTCGGGCGCCGTGAAGAAGGGCGATGAACTCCACGTGCTCGGCATGCCGGGCCGCAACCGCGCCCAGCAGGTCGGCGTCATGGTCGGCGGCGACCGGATCAGCGTCGACCAGGTGTCCGCCGGGAACATCGTCGCCGTGCAAGGCATCCGCGATGCCATCGCCGGAGCCACCGTGTCCAGCGACGCCACGATGGAACCCTTCGAGCGCATCGTGCACGTCTCCGAACCCGTCGTGACCGTGGCCGTCGAAGCCAAGCAGATGAAGGATCTGCCCAAGCTCGTCGACGTCCTCCGCACCGTCGCCAAGGCCGACCCGTCCATCCAGGTCCAGATCGACCAGGAGACCGGCGAGAACCTCATGAGCGGCATGGGTGAACTCCACCTGGAGATCACCGAGTACCGCATCAAGAACGACTTCGGTGTCGACATCAAGACGTCGCCCCCGATCGTTGTGTACCGAGAGTGCGTCAACAGCCGCACCCCGGAACCGTTCGAAGGCAAGTCCCCGAACAAGCACAACAAGTTCTACGTCACCGCCGAAGTCCTCGAGGACTCGTACGTGAACGCCCTCCGCAACAACGAGATCCCGGAAAAGGACGGCCGCGTCAAGGACGCGAAAGCCATCCTGCCCCAGCTCGTTGAACTCGGCTGGGACCGTGACTTCGCCAAAGGCCTCTTCGCCGTCCAGGGAACCAGCGTGTTCGTGGACGCGACCAAGGGTGTCCAGTACCTCCACGAGACGCGCGAACTCCTCATCGATGCGTTCAAGGAAGTCGCAAACCGCGGGCCGCGATCCGGCGAGCCGATCGCAGGCGTGAAGTTCATCCTCCACGACGCGAAGCTCCACGAGGACGCCGTCCACCGCGGCCCCGCCCAGGTCATCCCGGCCTGCCGGAACGCGTGCTACGGTGCCATGACGGTGGCGGGAACCACGCTCCTCGAACCCATGCAGAAGGTGTTCGTCAGCGTCCCGCAGGACGTCATGGGCAACATCACGCGCGAAATGCAGCAGCGCCGCGGAGTCATCGAGGACATGCAGAGTGAAGGCGACATGGCCATCCTGAACACGAAGGCGCCCGTCAGCGCCATGTTCGGGTTCGCCGGTGCCGTCCGCTCCGCCGCCCAGGGCCGCGTCCTGTGGTCCACGGAACACGCCGGCTTCGAACCCGTGCCCCGTGAACTCCTCGACGGGATCACCCGCGAGATCCGTCAGCGCAAGGGCCTCAAGCCCGAACCGTACGACGCCGAATATTATTCGGGCTGAAGCCCGAATAATATTCGAATTCCTTCCGACGGCGCGACTTTGTGTCCCAGCTCCGCGGGCAAAGCCCGCTACGCTGTACGGTCGCGCCGTCGGCCGAGAGGGGCTGCCGCCCCTCTGTATGAATCCCGCGGTCGGGAGTTGCCTGCCCTCGCCTGTATCTTCGGGGTCGTTCCTGCGGATTCAGGTTGTTGGGCGGCCTCTTTTTGATTCCCATCGTTCCTTTTCGCGGTGGGGGTCGTGGGAGCGGAGGATGCGGCGGGCTTCGTCGTGGTTCCCTTCGTCGGTTAGGGTGCGTACAGCTCGGATCTTCCAGCTTTTGACCTCTGCGTTTTTCTCGATGGCGTGGCGGTATGGTTCGTTTCGGGTGAGCATGTGCCAAACGATTTTGGCGAGTTTGCGGGCGATGGCGACAATTGCCTTCTTGGCACCTTTTCTTGCAGTGAGGCGTCGGTATTGGTTTCGCAGGGGGCCGGGGAATCGAACGATTTGCCAAGCGCATTCCACGTAGATGGTGCGCAGGATCGTGTTGCCTTTCTTCGTGATGCGTCCACCTTGGTCTTTGCCTCCGCTTTCC
Source organism: Thermoplasmatota archaeon (assembly GCA_041599855.1). Taxonomy (GTDB): domain Archaea; phylum Thermoplasmatota; class SW-10-69-26; order JACQPN01; family JAJPHT01; genus JBFILE01. The sequence continues at coordinate 1,207 of JBFILE010000034.1, read as the reverse complement.
TTCTTGCTGGGCGTAAGTCCGGTCGAGGCGGCGTAGTGATCTGCGGAGGGGTATCGGTTTGGGTTTCCTGTGATGCCGAGGATGCCGGCTACGGACGACACGTCAACCCCCGGCAATGTGGTGATGATTTCCAGATTCTTGAATTGGCGACTGACTTGGTGGATGCTTACCTGGAGGGTTTCCCACTCGTCGTGGAGTAACGTGTATTCCCTCAGACGGCTCTCCAGGATTTCTTTGTCTGTTCTTGCAACCTCGAGTTTCATCCATCGTTTTCGGCAGGATTCGCGATCCAGGCTTCCTGGGGGCTCTGCAAGAAGATGGCCTTGTGCCATGGCTTTGAGCTGGCAGGTGATTTTCGTCATCTTTCCACGAAGATCCACACGCCGTGCGGTCAACGACCGCAATTCTTCTTCTTCGGGCGTGGGGATGTACGCCTTCGTGTAGGCACCCATCATGGCAATCCGGGCGAGATCATACGCGTCCAACGCATCCGATTTGTTCCGACGCACTGCCGCCACCAAGGCATCCGCGTGAATCAGATCCACCTGGACTCCAAGTTCGCGGAGCACGCGAGCCACGATCTTGCCCGTGGTGCTTGCCTCAACGATCGCAATCTTCAGCGTCTGAGCCTGTTTGGCCAGGTCTCGCAATCCGTCTCTCGTCGTCTCGACCCGGAGCAGGGGCTCACGCTTCCCTTCTGGGCCGATCACAGCGAGGAACGTGTATTTCTTATGGGCGTCGATCCCTCCGTACACTTGATCACCTCTTGCCAGGTGGTCGGCGGGCCCGGAAAACGCAACCCTGTATGCGCACTCGAAGTGCATGGTGAGCAACCGCGGGGCGGTCAATCCTCGGGACGAGTTCTCAGACTCATGGGGCTAAACGACCGCCCCGGGCCCGCCTTCCCACAACCTCGTAACAGCCGAGGGCAGGCAAGACTGTAATCATCTCATCCTCGGGCTCTCCCCGCTTTTGTTTGGCGGGGGGGATTTTCTATTCTGCTCTTGGATAGCGGGGGCGCTGGCTTGGGGTTCGGCGGGGCGTTGACCCGCTCTTCGCGGAAAAGCCTCGAAGGGCAGACGTGGGCCCGGGCGGAGCGGGGGCGGGGCGTCAGACCCGCCCACCCCAGCCGCTCCCGCGAAGGCTTACGTTCACGCTGTCGCTCCCACGCACGCTCACGCACCCCCTTCCGCTTCCGCCGGCCGCT
>JBFILE010000033.1:0-17844 GCA_041599855.1 Thermoplasmatota archaeon | reverse complement strand
GCGGCCCGGCCACTGGACGGCAGAGTTTCCTGCCATATTATGGCGGTTCGAGTCCTCCCTGGGTCTGAGCCCATGGATCCCGAGAACGAATTTTCCGCGGCGAATGCGATCGCCATCCTCCGGGACGCCCGCACCTTCGACGCGCCCATGCGACGGGCGGTTGCCGGGGCAATCCTCGTCGTTTGGGGTTTCGTCGCGACGATGATTGCGTTCCTGTTTCCATTCGGTGATCCCGAACGCCTCGGAATGGCGGAAGGGCCGTTCCAGATGGTTTCGGTGCTGCTGCTTCCAGGCACGTACATTCTTGGTCTTCTCGCGTCGCGCGGGTTGTGGAATGCATTGGTGGTGGCCGGCGGTCACTACATGTGGGAGACGCGGGTGTCCGATCAGCTGGCGGCAGGTCGGTACTGGCCGCTTGCGATCGTCATCATGCTCGGTATCCTGGTGATGGGTTTTTTCGCACCCGCGGCGTCATGGCCGGGCGCTCTGCTCGCGTTGTTTTCCGCATCGACGGCGCTCCGGCTGACCCTGCATTTTCCGAGTTTCGATATTCCCTTCGCGACGCGTCGAAGGTTCATCGTCGCCTTTGTCCCGACCTTGATCCTGGGATTGGTGACGGCATGGTTCCCGCTCCCCTCCGAGTGGGGGTACGCTGTGTCATTTTCCGCGTTCGGGCTCGTGATGGGCGTCCTCGGCACGGCTCTCATGAGGCGGGGGTGACATGGTGGTCCTCGATCGTCTCATCCACGAACCCGTCCGCCTCCGCATCATGGCTGCGCTTCACCGGAATCGCCAGGCAAGTTTCGCGAGCCTCCGGGACGGATTGACGCTCACGGACGGCAACCTGCAGAGTCACGCGCAGCGCCTTGTCGACGCCGGATACGTGGATGCTGCGCGTGCGTTTTCAGGATCCCGTTTCGAACTGCAGTACCGCATCACGCGCTCGGGTGTCGAGGCGTTCCTCGCATACCTGGAGGCGTTGGATGCCATCGTGAAGCCGGAGCGGCTTCACCCGCGAGGTGAACGAAATGACTGAAGCAGACGTTACGCGGGATTTCCTCGCCGAGGCCCGCGCCCTTGAACTGACCACCGTACGCGCCACGGCCGGAATCATCCTCGTCATCCACGGCGTCGCGGTCGGCATCACCACGTTGGCCATGGCGAGGGTCCCCGTCACGTGGGATGTCGCACTCCCACTTCCCCTGGTGATGGCGGGCCTTCTCGCGTCGGCATCCGTTCCGCTGGTCCTGGCGAATGCGGTGTCCCGTCTCATGTGGCGGACATTTGTCATCCGACCCAACCTGATCCCTGCCGTGGACGCCTCGGCAGATCGGCAGATGAGGAGGCGGGCGTTGCTGGCGTATGTCGGCGCATCCGCCGTGGTGCTCGGCCTTGCCCGGTTCGGTCCCCTTCCATGGTCCGGTGCTTGGGCCGTGCTCGTTGGACTTGCCGGCGCGACCGTGGCATGGATCGGTGTTCCGAGTCTGCAACTGCCACGGAACGCCCGGGTCCTTGCGGCCGGCATCTGGCTGCCCCTTGTCCTTTTGGGTCTTGGTTCGGCCATGGTCGCGTTCCCGTTTCCGCTTGGACATCTCGCCACCGGAATGCTGACGGCGATCACGCTTGCTGGGCTCGGGGTGTTGGTGCTGCAATGGGCGATGCCGCGCCGGGCAGAGGCCGCGTAGAGGGGCACGAAAGGAAGCCGTCGATCCGGAATGTAAGGAGGGGAGGAAGGAACGGCCGAATTCACCATGCCTGGAATAAGAAAAGGGATGGAACGGAAAAAAGGTCTCCAAGGGCCCAGCGCCGGGGAGGCACCGGGCCCGAGGACGTTTACGGACTCAGGCCCCGGTCGCCGTGTCCGGCGCCGGTGCCTTGGCCTTCTTCGGCATGGCTGCCGCAAGCTTCGACAGAAGCCCGGGCTTCTCCTTGCCGACGAGGATGGCTTCGAGGACCTCGTCGAGGGTGTCGACGGGGATGATCTCGATCATGTCCCGGTACTTCTCGTCGATGAGGATGTCGTTCATGTTGCTGCGGGGCACGATGGCCTTCTTCAGCCCCACCTGGGCGGCGGCCTCGATCTTCGCTGTGACGCCTCCGATGGGGAGGACTTCACCGCGCACCGAGATGCTGCCGGTCATGGCGACTTCCTGATCGATCTCGACGTTCTCCAATGCCGAGAGGACCGCGGTTGCGATGGCGAGGGATGCGCTGTCGCCTTCCACGCCTTCGTACGTTCCCACGAACTGGATGTGGATGTCGTGGGCGGAGACGTCCTTCCCCGTGAACTTCTTGATGATTGCGCTCACGTTCTGGACGGCTTCCTTGGCGATCTCACCGAGCTTGCCGGTCGCGATGATGCGGCCTTCGCCCCGGCTTGCGGCCGGGGTGACTTCGGCGACGATGGGGAGTACGATGCCGGAGGGTTCCCCGACTTCCGCTCCGCCACCGATGACGGCCATGCCGTTCACCATGCCGACCGCAGACCCGGTGGACCGGAAGTTCCGGTAGTCCTTCCTGCGTTCGATGTAGTGGTCGGCGACCTGCTGTTCGAGGCTGCGCGCGATGCCCTTGGCGAGGCGCACGTGCTCCGCGGTCGTGACGGGGGCCTTCTGCTCCGTGGCCACGTCACCGGCGACCCGGACAAGGCCACCGAGTTCACGCAGGCGAAGGGTGAGTCGCCCGCGGCGGCCGGACCGGCGCTGGGCTTCCCGGAGGACTTCCGCGACTGCGCCGCGGTCGAAGTGCGGGATCTTCGTGTCCCGCTTGACTTCCTGCGCGACGAAGCGGATGAGCTTGTGGCGGTTCTCCTCGCTGTCGTCCATGTCGTTGCGCATGAACACTTCGTACCCGTACCCGCGGATACGGCTCCGGAGAGCGGGGTGCATTCCCTGGTGGAAGGGGTCGGTGCCCTTGATCGCATCCATGTTGCCGGCGGCGACCAGGATGAAGTCGCAGGGGACGTTCTCGGTCTTCACCATGGCACCCGAGGAGCGCTCGGATTGACCCATGATGCTGAACTTCTTCTCCTGGAGGGCCGTCAGCAGGCTCTGCTGGGATTCCAACCGCAGGAGGTTCACTTCGTCCACGAAGAGCACACCGCGGTGGGCCTTGTGGATGGCGCCGGCTTCGACACGCTCGTGCGCGGGGGTTTCAAGACCACCGCTCTGGAACGGGTCGTGCCGCACGTCGCCGAGGAGGGATCCCGCGTGGGCGCCGGTGGCGTCCGTGAACGGGGGCTTGTCGTGGGGCGAGTGCGAAACGAGGAGCTTCGGGACGAGGGCGTTCTCGCGGGCGCCGATCTGGCGCATCACCATGAACAGCATGGCAGCCGCGATGACACCGAAGATCAGGATCATCGGATCCTGGTACTTGATGAACATCAGGACCGCAAAGGCCCCGATGGCGAGCATCAGGAGAAGTTGCAGGGTCGCCTTGCGCTCCTGCTTGCGGTTTGCCTCCGCCTTCTGGGCCTGTACGATCTCCTTGCCTTTTCCCGCGGGCACTACCCGGATCCTGGGCGAGTGCGGGTCCTCCTGGTTCGGGTACGCGATGATGTCCTCGAGCTCGTCCATGGGGAGGAGTTCGGTCATTGCGCGTGCGAGCATGGATTTCCCCGTGCCCGGGTCCCCGATGAGAAGGACGTGCCGCCGTTGCTCGCTTGCCTTCCGGATGACTTCCACCGCTTTGTCCTGCCCGATCACCTGGCTGATCAGCTTGTCGGGCACTTCGATCTCTGCGGTTGTCTCGAAGTCCTGCCGCGCGAGCCACTGCTCCACGGGCGGAAGCTCACGCATTTCCGTAGTCATGTCGTCCACTTGTCTCCTCGCCCCGCAACCGAGGTCGCGGGCCGTCAGAATCGTTGGTTTCACGACCTGTCCCGTCCCACCGACGGGGGCTCGTGATTGTCCATCGCTTACGGGTGTTTCATTATATAGGTTGCCGTAACGGCTTCATTCCTTACTCCAACACCGCGTGTTGATTACGGCGAGAGGCTTGCCCGCCCGCTGGTGCGTGCCGATGGTCCGTCGTCCGTGATGTGGTACGCGGGTCGAACCCGGCGGGTCATCGGCCGGCTGTCTTCCGAGGGCGTCCGGCAGGGGTCGGTCGGCGGTTGGCTGACGTTGGCCGACGCCTGCATCGGATGCAACCGTGGGCGGGCGTTGGTTCCGGTGCGGGGGGGTCGGCCCGGTGGGATTAAGGCCGGTTCCCGGTATCCCGCGCTTGGTCTCCATGAAGATTCTTGCCGGCTCCGCGAACCCGCGTCTTGCCGAGCGTCTTGCCCACGAGATGGGCTGCTCCATCGCAGAAGTCGAGTCCAAGGAGTTCCCGGACGGCGAAATCTACGTCCGGCTCGTGGAGGATGTCCGCGGCGAGGATGTCGTCATCGTCCAATCCACCCATCCGGCGACGAAGTTCGTCGAGTTCCTGCTCCTTGAGGATGCGGCGCGGGAAGGCGGCGCCGCGTCGGTGACGGCGGTCATTCCCTATTACGCGTACGCGCGCCAGGACCAGGCGTTCAAATCAGGCGAGATCGTTTCCGCGAAGGCCCTCGCCGAATTCATCGAACTCAAGGTGGACCGCGTCATCACCGTGGACCCCCACAAGGAGCACATCCTCGGCTTCTTCTCCATCGAGGCCCACGGCGTCTCCGCGATTCCCGAGATCGCGCGCCATCTGGAGGATTCCGTGAAACCGGACCTCATCCTCGCACCCGACAAGGGCGCCCTCGCCCGCGCGGAGGAATGCGCAGGCATCCTCGGCATTCCCGTCGACTATCTTGAGAAGACCCGCATCTCCGGGACCGAGGTCGTCATGAAGACCAAGGACCTTCCGGTCGAGGGGAAGCGCGTCGTCATCCTCGACGACATGATCGCGACCGGGGGCACCATCGCCACGGCCACGAAGGAACTCCGGCGTCAAGGGGCGGCATCCATTTCGGCGGCATGCACCCATGGACTGTTCACGAACAACGCGATCACCCGCCTCAAGGATGCGGGGTGCGACCACGTGATCGCGGTGGATACGTTGGAGTGCGAAGCGGCCGTCGTGAGCGCCGCGCCGGCGGTCGCGCGCGCCCTCCGGCCCCTTGTCGAACGGGCCGTTTGACTGTTTGTCCGGCCCCGGTCAGTCCCGCTCGCGGCGCCATTCACGGTCCGGTTGATCCCCGCGATGCGGCGGGCGCTGCGCCGGCCATGGCGGCTCGCGTCGGCTGTCTTCACTTCCCGAGCCGTCGCTTTGTGCGGGCGGTGCCCGGGGGCCGGCCGCGCGCGGCGGCTCGCGCACGCGTCGCGCGAAGAGGTACACGCCGGCACCGAGGGCGATTGCCGCGCCGGCCACGGATGCGGTGATTGACGCGGGCAGGCCCGTGATGTCTTCCACGCTTGCGCCGAATGATTGGTGCTGGAACCTCGGGTTGTCCGGGTAGGCATCCTCCACATCCGCCACCCCATCCCCGTCGCGGTCGCGCGCACCCATGGTGAAGGTGGCTGTCCCCTCCGATGCGCGCCCATCGCTCCTGAGTTGGACGGTCGCCGAGTGCTTGCCGCCGTGGACGAGTTCCAGGCTGAAGATGACGGTCCGCGTGCCGTTGCCACCCACGGTAACGGGCCGCGTGGCGTGTTCGCCGCCGTCGATGAGGAGGGTGACCGTGCCGCGACCTTCGGCTTCCCCGGCATTCGTCACGTATGCAAGGACATCTACGGTGGCGCCGAGCCGGGGTGTCACGGGGAGCACGCTCACCCGGGAGATGACGAGGCTCGGGGGCGTCACCACATGGAGCACGGCGTCCGTGGACAGGGTGCGGAGGACGTGGCTCCCGGGGGCCGGGGCCGTGATTGCGAAGGTCAATGTGTCGCGTCCGCCGATGGCGAGGGATACCGGTTTCGACCCGACGACGGTGTTGTCCAACGTCAGGGCCACGTCACGGTTCGATGGTGCGAGTCCCCGGTTCTCGACGGTGACGATGACAAGGGTTGGTGCCCCTTCGCGCGGGGTGGGCGGGTCGGTCCGGATGCTCGTGGCCACGGTTTCGGCGGTGGCACGAAGGGTCTTCAGCGGGGGCCAGTCCACGCCGTACACGTACTTGTGGAAGAACGGTGCGGAGTCCCAGTTCGTGAGGGTGTTCACGGCTTCGAGCACGTCCACGTTCGCGAGCGGTTCCGGCTTCTTTCCATCACGCGCCCCGAACGGTTCATTCAATGCGCGAAGAAGGTCCGGGTACCCTTTTGCCCCGCCGGTGGCCTGACCGATCAGTTCGTCGAGGGCGAGGCCGATGAAGACGCCCTTCTGGTACGCGAGGCGCTCATGCTCGTTCCCGTACGCCGAGTCCGTCACCGGCACCCGCGATCCGGCGCCATCCTCGTACTGGCGGCGGAGCCATGTGTTCGCTTCCGCCATGGTCCAATCGCCGGTCGCGACCAGACTGAGGGTGCCGTGGAGGTCCGCGTCTCCTTCGTTCAGCCACAGGACACTTTCGCCTGCGGTTGTCTTCACCGCGAACCGCTGCCACGAATGCGCGTACTCGTGGGCAAGGATGCGGAGTTCGCTCTTGTGCGACAGGTACACCGTGTCCGCATCGGCGAGGCCTCCGTCGAACATGGGTGCCGGAGCGGCGATGACGAGGGTCGCATCCGCGGTGTTGTCCCCGTAGATGGCGCGGAGGTACGGGGTCGCATCCCGGATGTAGCGGAAGATGGCGCCTTCGAGTGCGGGGGCGGTCCCGATGCGTGCGTAGCGGATCTCGCGACCGTCCACATGGGTGACATCCTCGTACAACCGGCCCAGTGCGAGGAACCCGCGCGGCAGGACTTCGCCCGCCGGAAGGCGCCACCCGCCGGCATCCTCCGCCCACGGGGTCGCCATGTTCCATCCACTTGGAAGGTCGGCCTTGACCCGTGCCGAGAACGCGGGCGGTCGCGACTCGAAGAACGTGTAGTTGAAGGTGAGGGCAAACGACTCGGCCTTGATGACGCCCCAGTTGGCCTCAAGGTATGAGGTGTATTGGCCGGTCCGGTCCGCGCCTCCACCCGCGTGGCCCGCCCCGTGGGCGGCCTGCCTCACGTCGACGACGAATTCCAGCCAGGGGTCTGCGCCGCGCACCCAGAGATTCACGCCATCGGGGGTCTGGGTGAGGGCCCCCTCCGGCCCCTCCACGGAATGGATGGGTTGACTGTGGCCCTCGGTCCGGAACCCGAATCGCTGGACCACGTCCCGGCTTCCCTCGAAGTCGATCCGTACGCGCATGAGTCCGGCTGCCGCGTCGGCCACGCCGAGGGTGTACGTCCACGTGACCACGGCCTGGGATGATTGGGCCGCGGCCGGCGTGGCCACGAGGGCGGGTGCTACGAGGAGTGCAATGACCGCGACAACGGGGAATCGGCGCGGTCGCGCGCGCGGGCACACGATGGGCTGACGTAGCGGGACGGCCGCCTTAAACACTCCTTTCCAGGCGTTTTCCCATTCCGACCGCGTTGGCCGGAGGCATCGGACGGATCCAGGGAGCACGGGCCGAGGGCGTGGCCGGGCCATGACGAAGCCATGGTCCGGTGGAGGGGCCCGCCGACGCGCCCATCCTGCGGCGCGTCCGGATCCGAATCGCACCGGTTGGGCGATCCGCACGCAGCGGTCGATCCGCAGCCTTCATCGGTCGCCGGGCACCCGCGGCTCCCGGAAATCACCCTTGGCAGCCGTTAAATAGGGGCATCGTAATCGTCGGCAGGACCCCCCATCCAGGGGGCTCTAGCTTTAGGTGTCGCTATGCGCAGCTCGGAATTCGCGACAGTTGGGGGCAATCGCTCCCGAGCGGGCATCTGGATCGCCGTCTGGTTGGTGGCGATCTTCGTGCTCGCGTTGTTCTTGCGGGTATATTGGAATGTAGAGCCCGCCACGGCGGACGGTCAGTTCGTCCTGAGTGGTGGATCGGACCCGTACTATCACAAACGTGCGGTGGATTGCATCCAGCTCGGCGGCTGCGCACCGGGTCAGGATGAGTGGTCGACGCTCACTCGCGATCCCATGCTCAATTATCCATTGGGCAGCGTCAACGTGAATCCACCGCTCTTCGAGTGGTCGGTCGCGGTCTTCGGCGCGATCCTCGCCCCCCTCGTCGGCAATCTTGCCGAAGGGACCTGGTGGGCCATGATGTGGTCCCCGGCCATCTGGGGCGCCCTCAGCATCTTCCCCATCTACTTCATCGGGGCGGAACTCTTCAATCGCAGAACCGGCATCATCGCCGCGCTCTTCTGGACGTTGTCGACCAGTGCGATCGATCATTCGGCCTTCGGGGCGGCCGATCACGACGCGATGATCATGTTCTTCATCCCGTTGGGATTCCTCTTCTATCTCAAGGCGATCCACGGCTTGCGCGGCAAGACCATGTGGGTCACGAAATACAGTGACGGCGCGTCCGTGTCCAAGGGGCTCTCGAACCTCTTCGCGGAGCGCAAACTCGCATTCACCTACGCCCTTCTCGCAGGGTTCTCCCTTGCCGCCGTCGCCCTCATCTGGAAGGGTTTCGGCTACATGATGGGCATCATCATCGTGTACGCGGTCATCCAGATGATCGTGGACCACTGGCGCAATCGTGACAGTCTCGCCGTCTTCATGGCGACGACCATCACCCTCGGCGCCGGGCTCCTCTTCGGGTCCTACTGGTACTTCGCCCTCGGCCTCGCCGGCGCGTTCTACACCAGTGCCATCGTGATGTTCATCGGGTTCGTCCTGATCAGCCTCATGCTCGTGCCGACCCGGGACCTGCCAACCATCCTGGTCCTCCCGCTGTTCGCGGTGGGTGGCCTCCTCGTGGCGGGCCTCATCTACGTGGCCCTCCCGCACGTGTGGCGCTCCCTGTTCTTCGCTCTCGTGTACTTCCGCCAGAATGCGTTGTACCAGACGATCGCGGAAGCCCACCCGGCCGATTTCAACCAGATCGCGTTCGCTTTCGGACCCATCGTCATGATCCTCGGCGTGATCGGCCTCGTCGGTCTCATCTGGACGGCCCGGAAGTCGCCCAAGCGCGACTCCATGTTCATGGCCGTCTGGGCGATCATCGCCATCTTCATGGCCGTGGGTGCGGTGCGTTTCCTCTTCAACGCGGTCCCGGTGGTCGCCGTCCTCGCGGCGTGGTCCACGGACCGCATCGTTGCATGGCTCGATTTCGGCCGCGCATCCCGCCGCTACCAGCAGGCGAGCGGCAACTGGGCCGCGCGCTTCGGCAAGGGCATCGGCTGGAGCCGCGCCCTCGCCGCCTTCGCCGTCGTCATCTTCCTCGTCGTCCCGACCGTCTTCCTCGGCGTGGAGGCCGCGACGCCCCCCGCGTACGACCGGCAGATCGCGACGGACCTCTACGACAACGGGAACACGGGCCTCGGCGAATTCTACGCCAAGCGCTTCGGCTACTTCGGCCAGAGCTACCTCGACCAGTACTGGTACGACGGCCTGACCTTCCTCGACAAGTGGGATTCCCCTGACGTCCAGCCGGGTCTCCCCGCCCGCTACTCGGACCCGTCCGCCCGCCCCGCGTTCCTCGCATGGTGGGACTATGGTCACTGGGCCATCGCCATCGGGAAGCACCCGGCTGTCGCCGACAACTTCCAGAACGGGTACCAGTTCGCCGCGAACTACCTCCTCGCCCAGAGCGAGAACGAGTCCATCCAGCTCATGGCGAACCGCCTCGTCGACCTCCTCCCCGAGGCCGAGGCGAAGGCCGCCATCGCGAAAGGCCTCGAAGGTGCGTCGAACCCCCCGTCCGCGGACGCGGCCTACGCGGCCCTCAGCGCCTCCCCGGACAAGTGGAAGCCCCTCGGCCTCAACACGGCGGAAAGCGTGAAGCTCCTCGCTGCAATCGAGGCGGCGGCCAAGACCAAGGAAGGCTATCCGGCCTCCATTCGGTACGTGGCAGCCGACGTGCGCATGATGCCCGTCGACCAGTTCGTGCCCCTCCAGTACCGCCAGAACCTCGACAACGTGGACTACGGGAGCATCTTCTACGCCCCGGTCGTCCTCAAGAGCGGCGGCGACACGACCGCCATCAGCGGCTACGTGCAGACGGTGCTCGAGGCGCAGGACTCCGGTACGCAGCAGAACCCGACCGCCACGGGCGGCGTCCGCTACGTGACGGAAGGCGAATTCACCCGCCTCGCCGAGCGCGCGTCGGGTGCGGGCCTCCGCGTCACGGGCAGCTACCTCTGCTTCAAGCCGACCTTCTGGAACAGCATGTTCTTCAAGGCGTACAACGGCAACCAGCCGCCGGCCACGTCCCCGCCGGACTTCGTCAACTGCGACGAATTCGGTGGCGGCCTCACCTCGAACCAGGTCACCGGCATCGTCCAGAGCGGCGCAGACCCGGTCGCCGGGTTCGCAAGCCCCGACGGTCGCTTCCAAGGATCGAGGCCACCCGCGCCCGCGAAGGATCTCAAGCATTACCGTCTCGCGTACATCGACGGTGACGGCACGGGCGCCATCGCCCTCAGCATCATCCAGTATGTGCCGGGCGCGACCGTGAGCGGCTCGGTTCTGGAGGAATCCGGTGGCGGCACCTCCTCGGTGGATGCCGTGGTCGTCGCCTACGACGACGCCGGTCGCATCATCAAGCCCGCCCTCGGCGGAGTCCAGGCGTTCTTCTACGAGGACAACGGTCAGAAGAAGGATGCGGCCTCCATCGACTGGGGTACCGCGGCCCTTCCCCAACCGGAAGGTTTCGACTACCTGCGTGAGGGACCGGAAGCGGCGGAGCCGCGCCTGCGTCGCTACCACGCGGGTCTGCCGGCCACCCTCAACGTGCCCCACGACTCGACCCGGACGGACGGCTCCGGCGCCTACACGCTCACCGTGCCCTTCGGCAATGTGACGCTGGTCGCCTTCGAGCCGAATGCGCAGGGTCGGGCCTCCGATGTGGAACTCTCGCGCACGTCGGTGCAGGTGTCCCGGGACCAGGCGGAGAACCGCTTCGTGTTCCCGGACGCAAAGGACATCACCGTCCGCCCCGGAACCCTTCGCGGGAACCTGTACGTGGATGCGAACGGCAACGGCGTCAAGGACGCGAACGAGACGTACCCCGCCTCGGCAGAGGCCCTCGTGAACGTGAGCGGCCAGCCGGCGACCGTGAATGCGGACGGCAGCTTCGAGGCAACGGTCCGCGCGGGCCTTGCACAGGTCACGGTGGATGCGGTCGGCTACGAAGCCCAGGTGTCCCCGATGAACGTGCGCCTTTCCGGCGGACAGACCGTGAGCCGTGACATTGCGCTCATCGCGCAGGTGCAGCGGGCCATCACGGGTACGACGAGCTTTGTGAACGCGAACGGTTCCGCGGTCTCCGCGCCTCCGGGCACGTTCCTCGCCTTCTCCCTGGAAGGTGGGAACCAGACGGGAACCGCGCTCCTCGATGCCGACGGCGCATGGACGACGCGTCTCGCCTCCGGTGGCACGTGGCGGGTCACGAGCGAGTTCGAGGACCAAGGCAAGACCTACTTCGTGAACGCCACGATGGCGATCCCGAACGAGACGTCCGGCGACCGGTCGGCGCTCACGTGGGACCTGATCTTCGCCGAAGGACGCCTCGACACGTCCGGGGGCACGGGCTCGGGCTCCGGCAGCGTCGGCGGCAACAGCACACCCTGATCGCATCGCGCGATCCTCGGCGGCCGGGATTCCCCGGCCGCCGCTCCTTTTTCCATTCAGATTCGCTTTAGCGGCCGCGCGGGCGTGCCGTGGACTGGCGCGGCAGGCGACGCGATCCGGAAGCGCGGCCCTACGCCGGGAACCCGCTCCGCCGCCGGGTTCGGTGGTCAGACGGACTCCGCACGCCGAGGGCGATGAAGGGGCATGAACGCCCACCCCGCCATCGGTGCGCTTGCGTTCCTCCCTTTTTTTTGGAGGCTTCGCACGGCCGACCGCCCTTCAAAAAGGGGCGTCCGCTCACCAGGTTCAGATCTGCCAGTCGACACTCCCGGTTGGGACGATAGGGTCCTTCAGCGCGCACCCCCCTCAAGGGCGCGCTGCGGCCGCCGCTTGCCCGCCGCGCCCCGATCGCCGCCCGCGGGACTACGCGGCAAGCGTGCGCATCTCGTCCTCGACCCGGTCGACGACGGCGCGCCAGGTGAAGCATTCGAGGACGCGCGCGCGTCCCGCGTCGCCCAGCCGTCGCGCAAGGGCCTTGTCGTCCAGCACGCGCAGGATGCCTTCCGACAGGGATGCGGAATCATTCGGCGGCACCATGATGCCGCCCTCCGCAACCTCGACCCCGGTCGCTCCCGCCTGACCGCCGACGACCTCGGGCGCGCCACCCACGCGCGTCGCCACGACGGGGCGTGCTGCGGCCATGGCCTCCGAGAGGACGATGCCGAATGCCTCGTACTCGCTCGGGAGAACAAACACGTCCGCGGTGGACAGGGCACTGGCGTACAACCCATCCGGAACGTGCCCCGTGATGTGTACCCGATCCGAGAGGCCGAGCATGGCGGCGCGGGCCCGGATGAGGGGTCCCTGATCCTGGTCCTCGCCCGCAAGGACAAGGCGCGCCCGCGGCTCCCACGCGAGAACAGCAGGCAACGCATCCACAAGAGCGACGAGGCCCTTGTTGCTTGCGAGGCGCCCCGCGTACACGAGGAGCACATCGTCATCGGTGAAGCCGTAGGCCTCCCGGAACGGCCCGGGGTCCGGGATCGTCCGGTACCGGTCCTCGTGGATGCCGTTCGGCACCATGGCCACGCGCTCAGGGATCAAGCCCACGTTCTCCTCGATCAGGATGTCCCGTTCCCCGCTGGACACGCAGAGGACCCGATCCGCCGCGCGGAAGACGAACCGGCTCACCGTCCGATCGTACACCCAGCGCAGCTGGCTCCGGCGCGCACCGCCCTCCATGGACCAGTGCGGGTGGAAGTGGGGCGTGAACAGGAACGGGGTTCCCCGGGTGCGCCGTGCCAACGCTGCCGCCACGGTCTGGTGGTATCCGTAGGAATGGGCGTGGATCACGTCGAAATCGCGGGCCTCCCGCAGGAGGGCCCGGGTGAGTCCACGCAGGACCACGTAATGCACGTCGCCACCCGGCGTCCATGCGGGGAACCGACGTACGGGCACACCGTTCACTTCAACAGGTAGTGCCGGGTCGCGTTCGAACGGCACTTCCTTGAAGAGATCGCTCGTCCACACGGTCACATCGTGACCGCGGGCGCGCAAGCCCTCTGAGACCGCGGCGACATGGGTCTCGGCGCCTCCGGGCGCGGGCGGGTACCGCACGGCAAGTTCGAGGATGCGCATGGGATACGCCCGCGAGTGCGGCGTGCCTCATGAGCGTGTCGGAGCGTCGGGGCGCTGCCGATGCGGCGGGACAGAGCCGCATTTCCGGGAGGATGGTTCGCCCCTGCGCATCGATGGGCCGGGCGGGTGGACGGCAACGGCGTGCCATCCACCCGCCGGATCCGCATCGATCAGTCGAGTTTCCGCGGCGGGCTCGCGATCAGCCCGTCCACGGTCTTCCGGATGATCTCGAAGCCGCGGACGAGCTTCTCCTCGCTCGTCGCGTAGCTGATCCGGATGTGTCCCTGTCCGCGGAGCCCGAATGCTTCGCCGGGGATCGTCACGACGCCCGCCTTCAGGATCTCCATGGCGAGGTCGCGGCTTGCGATGTCCATGTCGTACCGTGGGAACGCGTAGAACGCGCCACCGGGCGGGGCGAGGTTCCAGCCGGGGACCTCGTTCGCAAGGCGCGTCACGAGGTCGCGGCGGCCCTTGAACTCCCGAGCCATGTTCTCCACGAAATCCTGGGGGCCCGTGAGGGCTGCGAGGCACGCGTGCTGGGTCGGCGTCGGCGGGCACGCCATGAGGTGGTAGTTCATCTTTCGGATCGCGTCCGCGAACTGCGGGTTCGTGACCACGTAGCCGATGCGCCATCCCGTCATCGCGTACGTCTTGGAGAACGTGTTGAGGTAGATGACCTTGTCATACTGCCCGAGGAAGCTTGCGTGGGGCGAGTCGTACGTGATCTGGTCGTACGCTTCGTCCGTGATGATGATGAGGTCATGGCGCTTCGCGAAGGCCACGATCTCGCGGACCTTCTCCATGGGAATCGTGGAGCCCGTCGGGTTCGACGGCGTGTTCATGACGATGGCTTTCGTCCGCGGGGACACGCGCTCCTCGAGGTCCTCGATCTGGGGGATGAATCCGTGTTCGGCTTCCAGCGGATAGAACCGGGGGACGCCGTTCGCAAGGCGCACGTGGGGGCCGTACAGCACGAAACCGGGGTCCGGGCAGAGGACCTCTTCGCCGGGGTTCACGAACGCCTGCATGGTGCCGTAGAGCGCATTGGTGCTCCCAGCGGTCACGATGACCTCGTTGGGCGTGAGGTCCGGGACGCGACTCCTCTCGCGCTCGACGATGGCCTGCCGTAGCTCCATGATGCCGCTCGACGGCCCGTACGAATTGTGGCCGTTGCGCAGCGCCTCGGCGTAGGCGTCGATCACGTGGTCGGGCGGCTGGAAATCCGGCTCGCCGATCCCGAAGTTGATCGAGTCCTTGCTGGCGAGTTCGAACATCTTGCGGATGCCCGACATGTCCACGCCCATCATCCGGTTCGCAATGTGCGGCATATCGAAGCCCTCAATCTCCGAACGATCGTACGTCGGAGTGGTGATTTTCCGCCGGGGGGGCGGAGTGAATGCGGCCGACGTCGCGTCGGACACACGGGGGTCAAATGGTGCTCCCGCGGAAAAATGCGAGGGCGACTCCGCCCTTTCCAGCTCCGCGAGGGTGCGCTTCTGCCGAAACCTCCCACCCATGGAACCGCCCATGGCCGTCAGAGGACTAAATAATTGGCGAGATAGAAGGTGGCATGCCGTCCGGGTCCCCGGACCCCCCCTCATTCCGTCGATTCTGGTCGCGACGGTCATTCGGACGAGAAGCTTCATGGCCGGGTGCGCCCGATGATCCAATCGTACCGGTCCGGGACGGAGCCAAGGAATTCGATGGGTGGTGCGGGCGCGCATGCGGATCCACGCCTGCCGAGGAGCGGGGTGGCTGACCCGGCCTTCGGGACGGGACGTGCCGCGACCCGCCGTTCAAGGAGCGGGTTCCGCCGAGTAGGGGCCGCCGCGGCAGGGTCAGTGCATGTCCTTCGAAGAGCCAGGCCCGGACCCCGTGGGTCGGACACTCCCAGATGGTGCCGTTCGCACAGTCCTGTGCGCCGAGGGTCGTACCACACTGGGGACAATTGCGTTCGGCCATGCAAACGAGTTACGTCTAAGTCATTGTGCATATAGGTGGTGGCACAACAGGCGACGGTTCCCGGCGAGGCGTCCACCGCATCATCGATGGGCATCGACCACCGTCGTGTCGGACATGTCCGGCCGGAAGCGCGGAGCCTTGTGACGTCGCAAATCGAAGCTCTCGTGCGGGACAGGCTAAACCCTTTTACCCCCCAGAATGCGTGCTGGACTGCTGGCCTGTCAACGGCCGGGGGGTTCACATATGTCCATTACCAGTCGCTTTGGGCGCGCCATCATGGTCGTCGCCATCCTGCTCATCACCATCATCCCGCACCCCGCCGGCGCCGCCGCCGACGAAAGCGGAACGGCAACGTACAACGGCGTACTGTCCGGGGGCACCTTCGGCCTTCACGTGACCAAGTACGCGCCCTCGCGGGTCGGGCACCCGGTCGTGCTGGACGAAGGGGCGACCGGCGCGTTCATCACCCTCCAGTCGACCGACTTCACGAGCATGGGTCGCGCGAACCTGTACGTGAAGAACCCCGTCGGCGACATCATCGCGCGCGGCCCCGGCGGCGCCTCGACGAGCGTCCACCTCGACTGGCGCCACATCTCCGCGAGCGGCTTCGGCGAGTACACCGCATTCGCGGACTGCGACCTCTGCGGTTTCGCGACCTACGAAATGACCATCGAAGTGCTCCGCGACGCCCACGCCATCAACATGACCGTGGAGGACACCCGCATGCTTGTGGCTCCCGCGGCCGCAACGAGCACCATCGTCAACATCCTCAACGCGGGATCCAACGACGCCACCGTCTCCTTGGCGAACACGCCGGTCCCGACCGGGTGGGCGGTCGCCATCTCCCCGGCCTCTCTCGCCCTTGCGGCGGGCGAATCCGGATCCGCCACCGTGACGGTCACGCCCCCGGCCGATGTCGCGCCCGGCACACGCGCCGTGTTCGACGTCCTCGCCACCTCGCCCAACCGCTCCGTCGCCGTCGGCATCGAGGCAGCCTACTCGGATGCCATCGCCTCCCTGAAGGCGCGCGGGCAATCGGTGATCGCCCTCATCGACACGGGCATCAACCCGTACCACGAGGAATTCCGCGGAACCGGCTCCTTCGATGAGCACCCCGCATGGTTCGTCGACGGCTATCCCCACGGCGCGGAAGCACTCCCCCTCACCTTCGATGCGGCCACGTATGCGGAAGCCAAGGCCGCGGACGCGGACGTCTGGGCGGGCGTCAAGGGGAACACCCTCTACTACGTCCCGGGCACCCGCATCGCCGGCATGATCTGCGTCGGCGGGTGCAGGAACCTCGATGAGGGTGGCCACGGAACCGGCACCGCGAGCCTCGCCGCCGGCGCCACCCTCGGGGAAGCGCCCGAGTCCCTCATCGTGAGCGTCACGGGGGATATTTTCGGCGGCGCCCGGTGGGCCGCGCGCCAAGGGTGGATCGACGTGATCTCCATGAGCCTCGGCCTCTGGGCCGGCGGCCCAACGGTCGGCATCAACGACCCCGTCTCCGGTGGCACGGGGAACCCCTACGTGCCCTTCAGCATGCCCGGCGCCCAGAAGACCGCGTACGATTCCGGCAAGCGCTGGTTCAGCGGCTCCGCCGGCGGAGCGGCGGCATGGGCGAACACCGGCCCCGCCACCGGCGGCGCAGTCCCCGTCGAGTACGGCACCAACGTACCCTCGCCCAACGGCGGCCAGTCCAGCTTCAGCGGGACGCCGTGGACCTTCGCCGTGGAACCGTACTGGCCGGACAATGAGCAGACGTGGCGCAACCAGGGCTACCCCCCGGACATGGTCGCGAACGGCTGGGACCTCATTGCTGCCTCCGGCGCGAGCCTCACCGGGACCAATTCCTTCGGCCATGCTTCAGGTGCCACGCCGCAACCGGCCGGCATGTACGCCCGCATCGTGATGGAGGCGCGCAAGGCCCTCGGGTCCAGCCAGGAAGGGCCTGTGGACGGCGTGCTCGCCACCGCGGGCGTGGGCGCATCCCTGCCCGCGGCAGGGCCCCTCGCAGACGGGGTCTTCACCATCGATGAGGCGGAAGCGGTGCTCCTCCACAGCCTCGAACAGGTGAACACGGTGGAATCCGTCCAGGAGCACGGCTTCAGCCAGGAAGCGTTCGACCGCTCCATGGTCACGGCGCCCGGCGCCGAATACGTGACCCAGGGCTGGGGGCTCCTCACGGACGACGCCCGCGCCCTCGCACTCGACGTGCTCGCGGGTACGACTCCCATGCCCTTCCGCCCGCAGGATGATGCCGCCTACGCGGCGGTCTTCACGGCGCGGCTCGCATTCTGGGAGCCGCAGGTGATGGGCGAGGTCTGGGTTTTCTGATCGGGCACGATGTGCCGGTGCGGCGACCGGGTTCTTCGGGGCTGGTCGCCGCTCGGGTGCTGGCGCGCGAAATCGCGCGCGCGGCGCCTGACGAACGAAATCGCGCCGCTGGTGCCCGACGAACGAATGCGCGCCAGTGTTGCTTGACGAACGAAATCGCGCGCGTCGTCCCCGACGAATGAACTCGCGCGCGTGGTGCGTGACGAACGAACTCGCGCGGGCCGCGAGGGGTGGGTGAGAGAGTTGGGGCCCCCACCAGCCCACCCCCAACCTCGCCGCGCTTCGCGC